>JBEGPO010000028.1:0-3560 GCA_041181465.1 Actinomycetota bacterium
AGTCCGACGGCGACCGAGTGCTGGTCACCGCCGAAGCGGGGGAACCGTGGGACGACCTCGTTGAATGGACGGTAGAGAACGGGCTGGCTGGGCTTGAAGCCCTGAGTGGAATCCCCGGAACCGTCGGGGCGGCGCCGATTCAGAACATCGGCGCGTACGGCGCTGAACTAGCCGACACCTTTGAATCGCTTCAGTTCGTTCCGCCGGGACGAGGCGACGTTGTCACACTTCGGCCCGACGCACTGAATTTCGGATACCGGCAGTCGTCACTGAAGGACGCCCTCGACGGTCTCGTGGCGTCGGTGACGTTCGCCCTGACGCCGTCGGAAACCTCGACCCCGATCAAGTTCGAGCAGCTCGCCGGCGCCCTCGGAGTGCCACTCGGTGCAACCGTCGCGCTCGCCGAAATCCGCCGCGCAGTCCTCGAACTGCGCGCGAGCAAAGGAATGGTGATCAGCGACGACCCCGATTCGGTCAGCGTCGGTTCTTTCTTCACGAATCCAATCGTGTCCGAGGAACTGTCGCGGTCGTTGCCGGCGGACGCCCCGCGCTTCCCACTTCGAGCCGAGCGAACACCGCTCGTCGTTCCACTGGGCGTCGAACCCGAGTTTGTCGACTTCGACACCGATCCGACTGGGGTGAAACTGAGCGCTGCGTGGCTCATCGAGAGAGCGGGCATCGCCAAGGGTTTCTCACTCGCCGGCAGCAACGCTGCGCTGTCGAGCAAACACACATTGGCCATCATTAACCGAGGTAATGCCACGACCGACCAGGTGCTCGAATTGGCGCGCTTCATCACCATTCGCGTTCACGACACGTTCGGGGTCATGCTCGAGCCAGAGCCGACGATGATTGGTTTCGACTAAGCGAACAGTTTCTGGAGTCGCTGGAGTCCTTCGAGTAACTCGTCGTCTCCTAGGGCGTAGGCGAACCGCAGGTAGCCGCTCGGACCGAACGCTTCGCCCGGAACGACCGCGACCTCGGCGGTGTCGAGAATGTAGTCGGCCAGTTGAAGCGTTGAGTCGATGCGCTTTCCACCCCACTCTCGGCCCAGCAATGCGGTGACGTCGGCATAGACATAAAACGCGCCTCCCGGTTCGGGGACAACAAATCCGTCGATCTTGGACAGTTCGGCCACCATCACGGCGCGTCGACGAGCGAACGCTTTCTTCATGTCATCCACGACGGATTGGTCGCCGTTGAGCGCAGCGATAGCGGCGCGTTGCGAGATGTTCGACACATTGCTTGAGAGGTGCGACTGCAGGTTGGCGGCCGCGGCCGTGACATCGGGAGGTGAGACCATCCAGCCGAGACGCCATCCGGTCATCGCGTACGTCTTTGCGACACCGTTGACGAGAATCGTCTGGTTCGCCAGCTCGGGAACGGCCTCGAGAATCGATACCGCGTGGTCGCCGTCGTAGACCAGGTTTTGGTAAATCTCGTCAGAAATCACCCACAACCCGTTGTCGAGAGCCCACTGTCCGATCGCTTTGGTCTGTTCCAGGTTGTACGTCGCTCCGGTCGGGTTTGAGGGCGACACGAACAGCAACACCTTGGTTTTCGGGGTACGGGCGGCCTCGAGCTGTTCAACGGTCACGAGATATTCGGCGTCGGCACCCGCGAACACGTCGACCGCGACCCCACCCGAAAGGGCAATCACTTCCGGATACGTCGTCCAAAACGGAGTGGGCACAATGACCTCGTCGCCCTCGTCGAGGAGTGCCTGGAATGCCTGGTAAACCGCTTGCTTGCCGCCGTTCGTCACGATGACCTGAGACGCCGAGACGGCGATACCCGAATCGCGCTGGGTTTTCTGTGCGATTGCTTCCCGCAATTCGGGTAATCCAGCAGCCGGTGTGTACCGGTGGTTCTTGGGGTCGATGACCGCAGCGACGGCCGCTTCGACGATGTGTTCCGGGGTGGCGAAATCGGGCTCGCCCGCGCCGTACGAGATGATGGGGCGACCTTCGGCCTTGAGGGCTTTGGCTTTGGCGTCAACCCGTAACGTTGCGCTTTCAGCGATTGCGCCAATGCGCGCGGACACTCGTTTTTTCGGTTCAGTCACGCATCCAGATTAGTCTCCATTTTGCAGAGGGACCTCGCTTTGGAGATTGGGCTGTGCTGGCATACACTTGGTTTTTGGTGCCAAACACCATGCTTTGTTGTGCCATCAGGCAGACGGCAACGCGGGTGTTCACGCACAGGGCGGTGGCTCAATTGGTAGAGCAGCGGTCTCCAAAACCGCAGGTTGCAGGTTCGAGTCCTGTCCGCCCTGCGAATGTCGAACCACCGACATCCACATCAAATCGAAAGGCAACATCGTGACTGACGAAATCACTGCCGTCTCTGGCGCCGAACGTGGCGAGCGGAAGAAGAGCTTTTTCGGCCGTATCGCGCAGTTCATGCGCGAAGTTGTCATCGAACTCCGCAAGGTCGTAACTCCGACCCGCAAGGAACTCGTCACCTACACCTCGGTTGTTCTCGTATTCGTCATCATCATGATGGCTCTCATCTCGGGCCTTGACCTCGTGATCGGAACCCTCACGGGTTTCGTATTCGGTAACGGCACTCTCCCGTGGTCCAACTAGGAATAAAGGATTAATCGACGTGACCGAAAACCATTTTGACGACATTGACCTCGCGGCTGCTGCAGTTGACCCCGAGGCGGATGCAATTGTTGACGACGCTCTCGACATCGATTCGGCTACCGAAGCGGTCGCCGCGGATGAAGCGACACACGACGAAGCCGACGAAGCCGCCGACACCGCAGAACACGACAGTGCTGCGGAGGCGCCGGCCGAGCCAGAAGAAGACCCTTACGCGGACTTCAAAAAGGAACTTCGACGCAAGCCCGGCAACTGGTACGTCGTTCACTCGTATGCGGGTTACGAGAAGAAGGTCAAGACCAATATCGAGAACCGCGTGCTCGCGATGAACATGCAGGACGACATCTTTGAGGTAGCCGTTCCGCTCGAGGACATCGTCGACATCAAAAACGGTCAGCGCAAACTCGTCACGCGCGTTCGCGTTCCCTCCTATGTTCTGGTTCGCATGGTCCTCAACGAAGACTCGTGGTCGACGGTGCGTCACACCCCCGGTGTGACGGGATTCGTTGGCAACGCCCACAACCCGATCCCGCTGTCGCACCAGGATGCGTTCGACATGCTCAAGACGGAAGCACCGATTGAAGGTGCGCGTTCGGCTGGTGGGCTCAAGGCGTCTGGTAAGCGTGACATCACCGTGACGACCGACTTCGAGGTCGGCGAAACCGTTGGCATCAAGGAAGGTGCGTTCGCTGGGCTTCAGGGAACAATCCACGAGATTCACCTCGATTCCGGCAAGCTCTCAATCTTTATCAACGTCTTCGGCCGTGACACGGCCGTCGAGTTCACTTTCAACCAGGTGGAAAAGCAGTAACCAGAATTACCACCCGACGCACAAGGCGCCGACGTGGGAGCGCGTGACACCCGTCACGCACGACAGTAAGGAAAGAAAATGGCAGCAAAGAAAAAGGTCACCGGCCTCATCAAGCTCCAGATCCAGGCCGGCGCAGCGAACCC
>JBEGPO010000029.1:0-8117 GCA_041181465.1 Actinomycetota bacterium
CGTACTTGTTTCGGCTTCCCTTGGGGATTTCGATAACGGCGGGGTATCCGGCCATGATGTCTCCTCGTGTCTCAACGGTTCTCGGATAACCTTACCGAGTGACCGATACCAACGGCGAGCGGCGGGGCAGGTTGTCCCCTGCCGCCGCCGAGGTCCGATTGGCGGTCTCGGAGTTTTTCGACCGTCACCCCGTTTCGGATGGTTCCCTCGTCCTCGTTGCACTGAGCGGGGGAGCGGATTCTCTGGCGCTCGCTGCGGCAACTCGATTCGTCGCTGCAAAACGTGGGCTCCGCATTGGCGCAGTCATCGTTGATCACGGGCTTCAACCGGGAAGCGCCGAACTCGCGGTCTCGGTATCGGAAAAAGCGATGTCACTCGGGCTCTATCCGGTCGAGGTGGTACACGTCGTCGTGGGAACCGAAGGCGGTCCCGAGGCAGCCGCTCGCGACGCGCGATACGCGGCCTTGCGCGCCGCCACCGAACGTCACGGCGCTGCCGTCGTTCTGACGGGTCACACCCGAAACGACCAGGCCGAAACGGTCCTGCTTGGACTGGTGAGGGGTAGCGGCCCTAGCAGCCTTCGCGGTATCGCGGAACTCGACGGACTCATCGGCCGACCGCTTCTCGACGTCACGCGCGACACGACGCGCGCGGCGTCCCTCGCCGAGGGGCTCGCGCCCTGGGACGACCCACATAACGTCGACGAGCGTTTTTCGCGAGTCCGGGTTCGGCACTCCGTTCTCCCCGTCCTCGAAACCGAACTCGGCCCGGGAATCGTTGATGCCCTTGCCCGAACGGCCGACCTGGTTCGCGACGACGATGACGCGCTGGATCTTCTCGCCGCGGGGATGGCGCATCAGGTTCTCGCGACCGACCCCGTCTCGTTCGCCGCGGAGGATGTCGCGAATCGTCCGCGGGCGCTGCGAACCCGAATCATACGAATCGCCGCGAGTCGGGCCTGGGGAACGACCATCAGTCACGTCCAAACTCGTGCGATTGATGCCCTTTTG
Source organism: Actinomycetota bacterium (assembly GCA_041181465.1). Taxonomy (GTDB): domain Bacteria; phylum Actinomycetota; class Actinomycetes; order Actinomycetales; family Microbacteriaceae; genus MWH-TA3. Next base: position 1,011 of record JBEGPO010000029.1, read on the forward strand.
ACCGACTGGCACGGGCAGGGAAAGGTTGATGTCACCGGCGGTAGTGTGGTCAGACACGATGGTCGAATCCGATTCGACCCCGCCAGTTAGGACGACATGCGGTACGACGACGTTTCCGACCAACTCGACGAGATCCTCGTTACCGAGGAACAACTTCTTGCGCGAATCACCGAGCTCGCCCTCGAGATCGAGCGCGACTACGCCGGTAAAGACCTTTTGCTCGTCGGCGTCCTCAAGGGCGCGGTCATGGTGATGAGCGACCTGTCGCGTGCGCTGACGATTCCCATCACGATGGACTGGATGGCGGTGTCGTCCTACGGACACGGAACGACCTCGAGCGGCGTGGTGCGAATCCTCAAAGACCTCGACACCGACATCGCCGACCGAAACGTCCTGCTTGTCGAGGACATCATTGACACCGGTCTGACGCTGTCGTGGTTGCGTGACAACCTGATGTCTCGTGGTGCTGCGAGTGTCAAGATTTTTGCGGCTCTTCGCAAACCCGACGCGGTCAAGGTCGACATCCATGCCGACTACCTCGGATTCGACATTCCCAACAAATTCGTCGTCGGCTACGGACTCGACTATGCCGAGAACTTTCGGCACCTTCGTGACGTCGCCGTCTTGTCTCCGAGCGTGTACGCCGAAAGCGAATAGCCCCGATGTGACGTCGTGCCAGCGGGTACGCTGGCAAGACGTGTTGTAGAACAGGAGCAAGGCGCCGAATGAAGAATTTTCTCAAAGGTCCGTGGCTGTATATCGCCGCAGGTCTGTTGGTTGTGTGGGTGGGCTTTTCATTCCTCACGACCGTCAATTACGCTCCCGTCTCGACCAAGGAGGGCCTGGCCTTCCTCGCCGACGGCAAGGTGAAAGAAGTCACCATCACCGACTTCGAACAGCGCGTTGACCTCAGGCTAAAAACCGCCGACACGGAATTCGGCGAAACCGTCCAGTTCTATTACGTTGCGCCGCGCGGAGCTGAGGTCATCCGCGCCATCACCACCGCCAACCCCGAGAAATTCACCGACGCGGTTCCCAAGGAATCGTGGTTCATGTCGATTCTCGGGTTCGTCATCCCGTTCCTCATCATCGGTCTCGCGTTCTGGTTCATCTCATCCAATGCGGGCGGTGCTCGCGGAGCTATGCAGTTCGGCCGTTCTCGCGCCAAGCTGTTCAACAAGGAATCCCCGCAAGTGTCGTTCGAGGATGTGGCCGGCGCGGACGAAGCGATCGAAGAACTTCACGAGATCAAAGAATTCCTGCAGAACGCGGAAAAATTCGAAAAGGTCGGAGCCCGTATCCCCAAGGGGGTCCTGCTTTATGGCCCTCCAGGTACAGGTAAAACCCTGCTCGCGCGCGCCGTCGCCGGCGAGGCATCGGTTCCGTTCTATTCGATTTCTGGTTCGGACTTCGTCGAAATGTTCGTGGGTGTCGGCGCGAGCCGCGTTCGCGACCTGTTCGACATCGCGAAACAGAACGCGCCCGCCATCATTTTCATTGACGAGATCGACGCCGTCGGTCGACACCGTGGCGCGGGAATGGGCGGCGGTCACGACGAGCGCGAACAGACCCTGAACCAACTCCTCGTCGAGATGGACGGCTTCGAGCCAGGCGAAAACGTCATCATGATCGCCGCGACCAACCGCCCAGACATCCTTGACCCCGCGCTTCTGCGTCCCGGCCGATTCGATCGCCAGATTCAAGTGGACGCTCCCGATTCGAAGGGTCGCGCCAAGATTCTCGCGGTGCATTCGAAAGACAAGCCAATGGCGAAGAACGTCGACCTCGAGGTGCTCGCGCGCAAGACGCCCGGTTACACCGGCGCCGACCTCGCGAACGTCATTAACGAAGCGGCGCTTCTCACGGCTCGGCAGGGCAAGAGCGAATTGACGAACGAGACCCTCGACGAAGCCGTCGACCGCGTCATGGCCGGACCTCAGAAGCGGTCGCGGATCATGAAAGACAAAGAACGCCTCATCACCGCGTATCACGAGGGTGGTCACGCTCTGGCGGCGGCCGCGATGCGTCAGACCGATCCCGTGACAAAAGTCACGATTCTTCCCCGCGGTCGAGCCCTCGGTTACACGATGGTTATGCCCCTTGACGACAAGTATTCGATCACTCGCAACGAACTGCTCGACCAGTTGGCGTACGCCATGGGCGGTCGGGTTGCGGAAGAAATCGTTTTCCAGGACCCGACAACGGGCGCCTCGAATGACATCGAAAAAGCGACGGGAATCGCACGCCGCATGGTCACCGAGTTTGGAATGTCGAACGTGGTTGGGTCCGTGAAGTTGGGTTCGGGATCCGGCGAGATGTTCCTCGGTCGTGACGTCGGACACCAGCGCGACTACAGCGACGGGGTCGCCGAACGGGTTGACACAGAGGTTCGTGCGCTGATTGACAATGCCCGTGACGAGGCATGGACGGTGCTCACGGCCAACCGCGCGATTCTCGACCAACTCGCGAAGGAATTGCTCGAAAAGGAAACGCTCGACCACAACCAGCTCGCGACAATTTTTGCCAAGGTCAAGAAGCTGCCCGCTCGTCCCGTGTGGAAGTCGAACCCCAAGCGACCCGTTTCGACAAAGGGTCCGATTAAGGTTCCCGCGCGCATCTCGCTCGATGCAGACGTGAAGCCCGCTGCGAAAGCAAAGCCCGCCGCTAAAGTCAAGCCTGCAGTCACACCCGCAGCAAAGCCTGCGGTCAAGCGGACGAAGCCGGCCGCGAAGTAGTTTCATGGCCATCGATCGGGACCGCATCGCCGCGGCTGTGAGGGAAATCCTCGCAGCTATCGGCGAGGACCCGACGCGTGACGGGTTGCGAGAAACTCCCGTCCGGGTCGCGGACGCGATGGCGGAACTCTATGCGGGCGTTGGTTCCGATGCGACCGAGGGTTTGCGCGATTCAGCGTCGACCGCCGATGTCGTGTCGCACGACCCCGTCATCGTCCGCGACCTCGTGTTCCGCTCAATGTGTGAACACCACCTGCTGCCGTTTCACGGTGTTGCCCACATCGCGTATGAGCCAACCGACATCGTGGTTGGTCTCGGGCGCCTGGCGCGGGTGCTCGAGACGATTTCGTCGAGGCCCCAGGTCCAGGAGCGAATCGGCATAGAGGTCTGTGATGCGCTAACGACCGGAGTCGGAGCGAGCGGTGTGCTCGTGGTTCTTGACGCCCGCCACGAATGTGTCTCTGCACGCGGCGCAAAACAGACCGACGCATCGGCCGTCACCGTCACCGCAACGGGAAGTTTCGCGCTCGAACCGAGCCGTTCCGCGCTCCTCACTCTGATCGGTCGGGGAGATGGCTAACAGTCCCCTCGTTTTCGGTGTCCTGAACGTGACACCGGATTCGTTCAGCGATGGAGGGCTGTGGGATTCGCCCGAAAACGCAATCGATCACGCTCGTGCGATGGTTGCGGACGGCGGCGACGTCATCGATGTCGGGGGCGAATCGACTCGCCCAGGGGCTGATCGAATCGACGACGGCGAAGAGCGCCGGCGGGTCGAACCCGTCATTCGCGCCCTTGTGGCCGACGGTATTTCCGTGTCACTCGACACGATGCGAGCCGAGACCGCGCGCCTGGGAATCGACCTCGGCGTCGACTACATCAACGATGTGTCGGGTGGGCTCTCTGACCCCGCGATGCTTGGTGTCGTGGCCGACGGCGATGTGACGTACATCGCGATGCACTGGCGAGGCGAAAGCGACGTCATGGACGGGAACGCCACATATGGCGATGTCACCCGCGATGTGCTGACCGAGCTACGCGCGCGTATCGACGCGGCGCAGGGCGCTGGAATCGCCCCCGGAAGGCTCTGGATTGACCCGGGACTGGGGTTCGCCAAAACCGCCGACCACAACTGGCATCTTTTGAGAGACCTCAACCAGTTCGTCGCGCTCGGGTATCCGGTCCTGGTGGGAGCATCACGCAAGCGATTCCTCAGTCCATTCGGGGAAGCCCCGGCCGATCGCGATCAGGCGACCGCGATCACCAGCGTCCTGTGCGCCGAGGCTGGTGTGGCTGCGGTTCGTGTTCACGACGTTGCCCGCACCGCCGAGGCCCTTCGCGTTCGAAACTCCTGGTGGGGAGGCGCCGCATGACCGACGAGATTCGCCTGCGCGGGCTTCGCGCCTTCGCGCACCACGGCGTGTTCGACGACGAGCGCGCCAATGGCCAAGAATTCATCATCGACGTCGACGCCCGTGTTTCGCTGTCGGGCCTCGGCGACGACATCGCGCAAACGATTCATTACGGTGAACTCGCGGTCGCTATCGTCGTGGCGGTCGAGAGCGACCCGGTCGACCTCATCGAAACGGTCGCCGAGCGCGTCGCTGCCATCGTTCTGGGGTTCGGAGCTCTTTCCACTCGGGTCGAAGTTCACAAGCCCAGTGCACCGATTACCGTCCGGTTCGACGACGTGTCCGTCGTGATTGAACGGATGCGCCCATGACCCGCGCCGTCATCGCGATGGGGGCGAACTTGGGGAACCGCGCAGAGACGATCGCGGCCGCGATCGAACGACTGGGGGCGACCGAGGGTATTGACGTGGTCGTCGTGTCCGACCTCGTCGAGACCATCGCGATTCGGCCGGATGGCCCCGACGACACCCACCCGAACTATCTCAACGGCGTCGCTATCGTCGACACGATACTGTCCGCCGCGAGTCTTCTCGCGGTTCTGCACGCGATCGAAGACGACCACGGGCGGACTCGCACCGAACGTTGGGGTGACCGGACTCTCGACCTCGACCTCATAGTGTTCGGCGACCTGATCGAAGACGGCAACCTCGTCATCCCACACCGACGCGCCCACGAGCGCTCGTTCGTTCTGGGGCCGTGGCTGAGCCTCGACCCCGACGCGTCAATCCCCGGTCGAGGACCCGTAAGCGCCCTACTCGCGGCGGTACTCGCGTGAAAAAGACGAATCCGCTGTTCCTCCTCGGGCTCACGCCTTTTGCGTTCGGTGTCGGGTTCGCGCTGGACTGGCTGCTTGTCAGCACAGGCCGAACGGCCGTTCCCGTTCCGTGGACGCTGTCGATCTGCCTTGTCCTCATCGGAATCGCTGTTCTCGCGCTCGGTGCGCGCGTGCGCTGGGCGGTGAAACCCGTCAAGGGCCGCCGCATTGATCCCATCACCGCGGTGACAATCGTCCAGTTGGCGAAGGCTTCGGCGGTAGGCGGAACTCTCTTGTTCGGCGCGACCGTCGGCTTTCTCGCCTTCTCGACATCGCGGCCCGTTGTCGTCGACGCCGTCATTCCGTCTAACATTGGCGGTGTCGTCGCTTCGCTCGTGCTCGTCATCGCGGCGCTTGTCGCTGAGTGGTGGTGCGTGTTACCCCCACAAGACCCGGACGGAGAACCCGCATGATGACGCCAGGTCGACTCGAGGTCGGACTCGTCGGGACCGCGCCGGAACTCGCGATCATGGGACTCGCCCTCGCCGGCGCCGGACATTTCCCGTGGACCATCACCGAGCCCGCCCCGGCCGACCGCGAACGGGTCGTCTCGTTGTTGCGCGGCGTGTCAATTCAATCGCCCGCGGAGGTCGTCGCGGCCACCCAGTTGATCATTATCGGGGCGGGTGAGGGCGAGACGGTCGCCGAAATAGTCGAATCGCTCGCCGAGTCGTGGCGCCCCGGCCAGATTGTTGTGCACACCTCGGCCGAATTCGGGATTGGTGTGCTCGAAGCCGCTACGCGAAAGGGTGCGATTCCGCTCGCCATTCATCCGGTTCTGACTTTTACGGGAACATCGCTCGATTTACACCGCATGAAGGACGCGTATTTCGCGGTCACGGCACCGAGTGTCGCCTTGCCCATCGCCCAAGCCTTGGTCGTCGAAATGGGGGGCGAGCCGTTCGTCATCGACGAAGACGACCGCGCAGCCTATGCCGACGCGATTGCGACTGTCGCCGAATTCTCGCGCGCGATCGTCGACCAGGCGACCTTCCGGCTTCAGGAAATCGGGGTCGAACACCCGGGAGCAGTGCTGCGGGCGCTCGCGCACTCGGCGGTCGAAGAAGCGCTGCGGGCATCGTCGGACGGAGCAATCGACCCGATCGGTCGTTGGCTCGACGAGACTACGTCCGACGACGAGGACTAAGGACCCACGGGACTCGACGAATCTGACAATCGGCAGAGCACCCAAACGGTAACCTTGACAAGTACTAGAAGGGGCGCCATGACTGACGAGACCGAACTCTCGGCCGACGAGATTATCGAACAGAAGGCTGTTCGTCTCGCTAAGCGCGCCACGCTTCTCGAAACGGGTGAGGCGTACCCCGTGTCGGTTCCCGTCATGGACACGATCTCTGCGGTTCGCGCCGCCCATCAGGGCCTCGACGTCGACGTTGCGACCGGTGTGACCGCGGCTCTCGCGGGTCGAGTTGTCCACTCGCGTAACACGGGAAAACTTTGTTTTGCCGCCCTGCAGTCGGGCGATGGCGAACGCATTCAAGCGATGCTGTCTCTCGATGTCGTCGGCGAAGACGCCCTCGAACGTTGGAAAGAACTCGTCGACCTCGGGGACCACGTGTTCGTCAAGGGCGAAGTCATCACATCGAAGCGCGGCGAATTGTCAATCCTCGTGGCCGAATGGCAAATCGCGTCGAAGTCGCTGTTGCCGTTGCCGAACCTGCACGCCGAACTGAACGAAGAGACGCGCGTTCGCCAGCGCTACCTCGACCTCATCGTGCGCGACCAGGCACGGCAGAACGTCGTGACCCGCGCGACGGCGATGGCGTCGCTGCGCGAGACGTTCGCCAAACACGGCTTCCTCGAGATTGAAACCCCGATGTTGCAGACGATGCATGGCGGTGCGGCCGCCCGCCCGTTCGTCACGCATTCGAACGCGTTCGACATGGAACTGTTCCTGCGTATCGCCCCCGAATTGTTCCTCAAGCGCGCGGTGGTCGGCGGAATCGAACGCGTCTTCGAAATCAACCGCAACTTCCGTAACGAGGGCGCCGACTCGACGCACAACCCCGAATTCGTGATGCTCGAGTTTTATCAGGCGTACGGCGACTACAACACCGTCGCCGACCTCACGCAAGAAATGATCCAGAACGCGGCAATCGCGGTCGCTGGTTCGCACGTTGTCACC
>JBEGPO010000030.1:0-9903 GCA_041181465.1 Actinomycetota bacterium
CCGGCGGCGATGACCTCGGAGTGGCTGAGCGGCTCACCGAGCCCCGCAGCGAGATTGGTAATGAGCGAAAACCCGATTACCTCCATTCCAACTTCGCGCGCGGCGATGGCCTCGAGCGCCGTCGACATTCCTACGATGTGTCCGCCCATGCGTCCTACCATTTGAACTTCGGCGGGGGTTTCATAGTGCGGGCCGCGGAACTGCACGTAGACACCTTCGTCCAGGTCGGGTTTGACGCTGCGAGCAAGATCGCGAAGGCGGCTCGAATACAAATCGGTCAGGTCAATGAACGTTGCACCCTCGAGCGGCGACGACGCGGTGAGGTTGATGTGGTCGCTGATAAGTACGGGAGTCCCGGGCCCCCACGAGTCCTTGAGCCCACCGGCTCCGTTGGTCAGCACCATGATTTTCGCGCCGGTCGCGGCGGCCGTGCGAACCGAATGGACGACGCGACGAACGCCGTGGTCTTCGTAAAAGTGAGTACGCGCTCCGATGATGAGCGCGTGAGCGCCGGATTCCGTGCGAATCGAACGAATCGTTCCGACGTGCCCCTCGACCGCGGGCTTCGAGAACCCCGTGATTTCGGTCGCGGGGAATTCGGCAATCGTCTCGCCGATGAGGTCAGCCGCTTTACCCCAACCGCTGCCGAGAGTGAGCGCGATGTCGTGTTTGGCGACACCCGTCTTTTTCGCTATTTGGGTGGCTGCCTCGCGGGCTACGTCCTTGGGGTCTACCGAAGGGTCATCGAGAGGGTGTGAGCCGCTGTGCATCATGTCTAGGAACCCTTTTCCAGCGAGAGCAGAACGAAACCGGCCTTGACCGTCGTTCCGACCTCGGCACTGACCTTGGCGACGACACCGTCACGAGGTGCGGCGATGGCCTGTTCCATCTTCATCGCCTCAAGGACAACGACGGTTTGACCCTTGATGACAGCATCGCCCGGGGCCACTTCTACCTTCACAACCGTTGCCTGCATCGGCGAGGCGACGACGTTTCCGCCTCCGGCCGCAGCGTGAGCTGTCTTGGAGCGCACGGGCGCGAGAGGCTTGTGAATTCGAGCCGAGGTTGGCAGGAGTGAGTCGGGAACTGAGACGGCGAGACGCTTGCCATCGACTTCGACGACGACTTCGTGGCGGGTGTCGGTCGCTTCGCCGGCGCCGATGGTGCCGGCGTATTCGGGCACGGTGTTATTGAATTCGGTCTCGATCCAGCTCGTGTAAATGGTGAAAGGTTCGTCCCCGGCGGGCGCGAACGCTGGGTCGTTCACAACGAGTTGGTGGAACGGGAGCACCGTCGGAAGGCCAACGACCTGGAATTCGCTCAACGCGCGGCGGGCCTTGGCCAAGGCGTCCTTGCGATCGGTCCCGGTGACAATCAGTTTTGCGAGCAACGAGTCGAATGACCCCGAGATGACGTCGCCCGCGACAACCCCGGAATCAACTCGGATACCGGGACCACCGGGAAGTCGAAGCGCCTTGACTGGCCCGGGCGTGGGGCGGAAGTTTGCCCCCGCATCCTCGCCGTTAATGCGGAATTCAATCGAGTGGCCAGTGATGACCGGGTCCGGATAATCGACGAGTCCGCCCTCGGCGATTCGGAACTGTTCACGAACCAGGTCGAGGCCGGTGACTTCTTCTGACACGGGGTGTTCGACCTGGAGGCGAGTGTTGACCTCGAGGAACGTGATGGTGCCGTCGGCGCCGATCAAAAACTCGCAGGTTCCCGCACCGATGTACCCGACCTCTTTGAGGATGTTCTTCGATGCCGAATACAGCAGGTCGCGCTGTGCGTCGGTGAGGAACGGCGCGGGGGCTTCTTCGACAAGTTTCTGGTGGCGACGCTGCAACGAGCAGTCACGCGTTGACACGACAACCACGTTTCCCTTGTGGTCGGCTAGGCACTGTGTCTCGACGTGTCGGGGTTTGTCGAGATACTTCTCGACGAAACATTCACCGCGACCGAATGCGGCGATGGCCTCGCGCGTCGCGGACTCGAACTGTTCGGGGATTTCTTCGCGTGTGCGTGCGACCTTGAGCCCGCGACCACCGCCACCGAACGCTGCCTTGATGGCGACAGGCAGTCCGTGAACATCCACGAAGTCGAGGACCTCTTGGGCGGTTTCGACGGGGTTCAGCGTCCCCGGCGCGAGCGGAGCTCCAACCTTCTCTGCGACGTGGCGGGCGCTGACCTTGTCCCCGAGGCGTTCGATTGCCTCTGGAGTCGGCCCAATCCAGATAATTCCGGCGTCCGACACGGCGCGGGCAAAGTCTGCATTCTCGGCAAGGAAACCGTAGCCGGGGTGAATCGCGTTCGCACCCGTTCGTTTTGCCGCCGCGAGGATTTTCGCAATCACGAGATAGGTATCGGCACTCGCAGTGCCGTCCAGGCTGATTGCTTCGTCCGCCATCTTGACGTGCTGAGAATTGATGTCCTGATTTGCATAGACCGCAACGGTCGCGATTCCCGCGTCTTTGGCTGCGCGAATCACGCGAACAGCAATTTCACCGCGGTTAGCGATAAGGACCTTGGTAATGCGTGCTGACATGGTCTTTAGCCTATTGGTCGGCACGCTCTCTGTCTCTTTCGGTCAGTGATTCCACAGGTCGGTCCATTCGATTCCGAATGAGCGCACAAGGTTTCTCAGCGCGGGAAGCGACAAGCCAACCACGGTGTGGGGGTCGCCGACAATCGATTCGATGAAGGGACCGCCGAGGGAATCGATGGTGAACGCGCCGGCGACGTGGAGCGGCTCACCGGTCGCGATGTATGAATCGATTTCGGCGTCCGTGACGTCGGCGAAGGTGACCTCGGCGTGGGTCACGACGCCGACTCCACCGTGGTTCTCGCCCCCTCGATGATCGATGAGCCAGTGGCCGGAATACAGGACGCCCGTCCGGCCGCGTTGACGCAGCCAGCGCTCGCGGGCAACCTCGGGGAGGTGGGGCTTTCCGTGAATGATTCCGTCGATGACGAATGCGGAATCGCCGCCGAGGATGAGTCCGTCAAGTGTCGATCCGTGAGAGTCGGCAACGGCCTCGGCTTTCGCCCGCGCCAGCAGTTCGACCATGGCAGCGGGTTCGAGGTGCCCCGCCGCCGCGACGACGGCGTCCTCATCGACACCGGGGGAAATGGTCAACGGTTCGACACCGGCCGCACGAAGAGTCGCAAGGCGAGCGGGTGACGTAGAGGCGAGAACGAGACGCACAGCCCGACACTACCGTGACCGTAGGCTGGATAAATGGGTGAATCGATTGGTACTGACGTTGAACTGACGCTGACGGGAATTGCACACGGTGGCTTCGCGGTCGGGCGTCTTGATGGTCGAGTCATCTTCGTGAGCGACGCAATCCCCGGCGAGACCGTGACCGCTCGAGTCACCGATGATTCGAAGGCCAGTTTTTGGCGGGCCGACGCACTTGAGCTCATCACCCCGAGCCCGCATCGAGTTCCACACGTCTGGGCGGAAGCCGGAATCGATCGACCTATCCACGCCCGGGTTGGTGGAGCTGACTTCGGCCACATTGCCCTGGCGCACCAACGTGAACTCAAGCGCGATGTTCTCAAGGACGCTCTCGCTCGTTTCGGAAAAATAGACGAGGCGACAATTGGGCTTTTGCTTGACAGAGTGGAATCACTTCCCGGCGACGACGAACGAAACGGTTTGGGGTGGCGCACTCGCGTCCGCCTGCATGTCAACGAGCAGGGTCAAGTCGGCCCGCGGGCCCGCCGGTCGCACGACATCATCGTCGTCACGTCGCTTCCGCTGGCGACGGAGGGAATCAATCGCATCGCCCCGCTGTCCGACAATTACGGGATGTTCGGTTCGGTCGACGTGCTGTCGCCGTCAATCGGTGACCCGCGGCTCATTGTCGGCGAACAAAAACCGACGGTCATTCGCGAACGAGTGGGAAACCGCGAATTTCAAGTTGACGATAACGGGTTCTGGCAGGTCCACCGCGAAGCAGCTGTGACCCTGACGGCCGAGGTTCGGGACGCGATTGACCCTGCCCATTTCGACGCCACAGCGCTCAACCTCGACCTCTACGGCGGCGTTGGCTTGTTCGCGGTGGCGCTCGCCGACCTCGGTGGACCGTCGACCCGAGTCACGAGCGTCGAATCAGACGAGCGCGCCACCGAACACGCGGGCGAGAACCTCAGCGACTGGGTCGGGGCGTTTGCCGAGACCGGAACCGTCGAGAAATGGCTGCGCGCACTCGATCAGCGTGCGACCCCGACGGAACGGTCGCGACTCGCTGCGGGGACGGTTGTTCTCGATCCCCCGCGCTCGGGAGCGGGTCGTGAGGTCATGGCGGCTCTCGGACGACTCGCTCCTGCCCAGATTGTCTATGTCGCGTGCGACCCGGTTGCCTTGTCGCGTGACATCGCGTTTGCGCGCGAACACGGCTATCACCCGACGCGTCTCCGAGCCCTCGATTTGTTTCCGCACACGCATCACGTAGAAACCATCGTGACGTTTGTCAAGGACGGGAATCCGCGAGGATAGGTGCCCCGACAACGCACTCTCGCTAAGGTAAATACGTGACCGAGAAGAAACCGACCCCCGGACCCGCGACGACCGCTGAACGAATCGCCGATTTTGCCGAGCGACTCAAGCGACTCGATGAGGCACAAGCAGCCGCGGCAGAAAAGCAAAAAGCCAAGGGCAAGAATTCGGCGATGGCCCGCATCATGCAGCTCGTCGACCCCGGCACCGGCTTCACCGAAATTGACAAGTTCGTTCGTTCGCGCGGCGACTCGTTCGGGGACTCCGGCAAGCGTCCCGATCGCGACGCCGTCATCATGGGCGTTGGACGAATTCACGGTCGCGAGGTAGGTATCTTCAGCCAGGACTTTAGCGTGTTCGGCGGTTCGCTCGGAGAAGCAGCCGGAGCCAAAATCGTCAAACTTCAGGAATATGCGCTCAAAGCGGGTGTGCCCATCATCGGAATCCTCGATTCGGGCGGCGCTCGAATTCAAGAAGGCGTGACGGCCTTGGGCAAGTACGGAGAAATTTTCCGTCTCAACACTCAGGCGAGCGGTGTCATCCCGCAGTTCTCGATCATTTGCGGTCCCGCAGCGGGTGGCGCGGTGTATTCACCCGCTCTCACCGACTTCGTCGTCATGGTGGACAAAACGAGCCAAATGTTTGTCACAGGACCCGACGTGATCAAGGCGGTGACGGGCGAAGACGTCGGCATGGAAGAACTCGGTGGCGCGGAAACGCACTCGGTACGAACCGGGGTTTCGCACTACCTCGCCAGCGACGAGCCCGACGCGTTCGATTACGTGCGTTCGGTACTCGCCTACTTGCCGCAAAACAACCTCGCCCAACACCCTGTATACGCATCCGTCGTGTCCGAGACCCCGACCGAGGCCGACAAAGAACTCGACGTGATTATTCCGGACAGCGCGAACCAGCCGTACGACATGCTCGACGTCATTGCGAGGTCGGTGGACGATGATTCCTTCCTCGAGGTCCAACCGCTGTTCGCGCCGAACATCATCATCGGTTTTGCCCGTGTCGAAGGAAAACCGGTTGGAGTGGTTGCCAACCAACCGAAGGAGATGGCGGGAACGCTCAACATCGAAGCCAGCGAGAAGGCGGCCCGATTCGTCCGCTTTTGCGATGCGTTCGGGCTCCCCATCATCACGCTCGTCGACGTTCCGGGGTTCTTGCCGGGAACCGATCAGGAGTGGCAGGGGGTCATTCGCCGCGGCGCGAAGTTGCTTTACGCCTATTCCGAAGCGACCGTGCCCCTCATCACTGTCATCACCCGCAAGGCCTACGGCGGGGCATACATCGTGATGGGTTCGAAGCATCTTGGTGCTGACATCAACATGGCCTGGCCGACCGCAGAACTGGCCGTCATGGGCGGTCAGGGTGCCGTCAACATTTTGTACCGCGCCGAAATCAAGGAAGCCGAAGAAAAGGGCGAAGACGTGGTCGCACTTCGCGTGAAATTGGCGAGCGAGTACACCCAGAACGTTGCGAGTCCGTTCCTCGCCGCTGAGCGTGGCGAGATTGATAACGTCATCTACCCACACATGACGCGCATCGCGATTATTCGGTCGATGCGTGCTCTCGGGACGAAGCGCGCCAGCATGCCGGCCAAGAAGCACGGGAACATCCCGCTCTAATGGCCGAACCAGCACCGGACCTTGACCCGCTCACGCAGATCCACTTCGTGGGAGGCTCTCCCTCTCCCGAGCAGGAAGCCGCGGTAATCGCCGTCGTGGCGGGGATGCTGCGCGAAGGCGGAGCGGTCGAAGAGGACAAGCGTGTCGATGGCTGGACTCGCGACACGCGCGCACCTTGCGAACCCGTCGCTGGCCGAACCTGGTCGAATCCGCTGCGCTAGTGGTCGCGGTCATTCACTGGTTTGATCAGGTCGAATCGACGAATCGAACCGCTCAATCGACCGATTTCGGTCACGGCGACGTGATCGCGACATCGGACCAGACCGCAGGACGAGGGCGAATGGACCGAATATGGTCGATGGACCCGGGAACTGGTGTCGCGATGACCGTTGTTATCTCACGCGCGGCGCTGGGCTTGCCAGCCCACATGACGCGGTTGCCACTGTGTGTCGCCGTCGCATTGGCGGGCATCATCTCCGGTCATGCTCAGGATGGAATTCTTACGACGGTCAAGTGGCCCAACGACGTTCACATCGGCGGTCGCAAGGTGGCAGGGATACTTATCGAATCGATGGACACGGATCGAATCGCCGTTGGAATCGGGATCAACGTCACGGGCATCCCCGACGGGCTTACGGTCGACACCGTGACGTCACTCGCGGGGGAGGGCGTCTCACTCACCTCCTCGACCATCGTGCCGGCGCTCGCCGACGCGGTGATTCGGAGTGCCCAAACCCTCGATGATGACCAGTTGCTGGCTGACCTCCAGAGTGCCATTGATACCGTCGGACGTCAGGTTTGGATTGAATTGCCCGACGGCCGTGTCGCATCGGGCCGCGCGACGGGGCTCGGGCTCGCGGGCTCGCTTCTTGTCGAGACCGTGAACGGCACCGAAGAATTCGTGGCGGGGGACGTCACGCACCTTCGCCTCGGGGGCGACGAGTCGGTTCGGTAGGCTGAAACAGTCCTCATCCCGTCCAAAGGAGTGCTGTGCGAGTCATCGGTGTCATCGGGGGAGGACAACTCGCCCGGATGATGATCGGCCCCGCTATCGAACTCGGTGTCGAACTGAGGGTTCTGGCGGAAACGAACGATTCTTCTGCCCGCGATCGCGCAACGACCGTGGGGGATTTTCGTGACCTCGACACTGTTTTGACATTCGCCCGAGGTGTGGACGTGATCACGTTCGACCACGAGCACGTGCCATCTGACATCATCGTGGCCCTCGAAAAGGCGGGTGTCGCTGTGAGACCAGGATCCGCGCCGCTAGCCGTCGCTCAGGACAAGATCGTGATGCGGAACATTCTTCAAGAATTGGGTCACCCACTTCCTGTCTGGAGAGTCGCCGAAACAACGGCTGACGTTAAGGGTTTTCTCGATACCAACGGCGGCCGTATCATCGCGAAAGTGCCACGCGGTGGTTATGACGGCAAGGGAGTCGCGGTCGTCACCGACGCCGCGCAGATTGCGGAATGGTTGGATCGAGGCCCCGTCCTGATGGAAGAGATGGTCGACTTCTCACGTGAGCTCGCCCAGCTCGTTGCCCGCCGCCCCAGCGGAGAAACGTCCGTCTGGCCCGCGGTCGAAACGACGCAGGCGAATGGCGTGTGCGCCGAAGTGATTCTTCCTGCGCCAACCGACGACAGTCGCATCGTCGAGGTTGCCGCGGAACTGGGTCGACAGATCGCGATTGACCTGAACGTCAACGGTGTCCTCGCGGTCGAGCTGTTCGAAACGACCGATGGTCGCCTTCTCGTGAACGAACTGGCGATGCGACCCCACAATTCCGGCCACGTCACCATCGAGGGCAGCGTGACGTCCCAGTTCGAACAACACCTTCGCGCGATTTGCGACATGCCTCTCGGTTCGACCAAATCGCTCCACCCTTGGGCAGTAATGGTGAATGTGTTCGGTTCGATGGACCTCGAGCGATACAACCGAATGGCACACTCCAGCGACGTAAAACTTCACAACTATGGCAAGGAACCGCGCGTAGGCCGCAAAGTTGGTCACGTCACTGCGACAGGAACAGACGTCACCGACACCATGTCTAGGGCGCGCGCCGTGGCGGAAATCTTTCACGCCGACATTTAGCATGGAGAGGTGAGTACGCCACTCGTCGCTATCGTTATGGGATCCGACTCGGATTGGCCAACGATGAGCGCTGCCAAGGACATCCTGGACCAATTTGGCGTCGCGTCCGATGTGCAGGTGCTGAGTGCCCATCGCACCCCCGAGGCCATGATCGAGTGGGGCAAACAAGCTCGCTCGAATGGTGTCTCGGTCATCATCGCGGGCGCTGGAGGCGCCGCCCATCTTCCGGGAATGCTGGCCTCGGTCACAAGTTTGCCGGTAATTGGCGTCCCTATTGCGTCGTCTCCGTTGGACGGGCTCGACTCGCTGTTGTCCATCGTCCAAATGCCGGGCGGAGTTCCCGTCGCTACGGTATCAATCGGAAACTCGACCAACGCCGCGTTGCTCGCGGTTCGAATGTTGTCAATTTCGAGCCCGACCCTCGCCGCTCAATTGGACAAGTACTCCCTGTCCTTGGCTGACCTCGTCGCCGAAAAAAACGCTGCACTCAAAGATTCGCTCTCGTGAGTCTGACATCACCGATTCGTAACCCAAACCTTCACGACGGTGCAGTAATGCGCCGTAGGGCGTGGTGGCTCATCATCATGTCGTTGTTTATCCCCGGCTCGGCACAGTTGCTCGCGGGAAATCGTCGACTCGGACGAATCCTGTTTGGCACGTGGCTGGTCCTTTTCCTCATCGGGCTCGCAACACTGGTGTCTTATCTCCTCGCGGCGGGGTTCACCTTCGGATTCTGGGTATCGAATTGGGGGCTACTCGGAATGCAGGTGATGCTGGTCGTGCTTGCGCTCCTCTCGTTCGTAGCCGCCGTCGACACGTTTCGATTGGTCCGGTTCGTTCATGTCCCTGGCCGAACTCGTCTCTGGGTCGCGATCTTCACTGTCGTTGCGATGTTTGGACCTGCGGGCGGCGCCGCGTATGCGACATATCTCGCGGGAGTGACGAGAGCCACGATTGCGGGGATTTTTGCTGATGCGCCGACGGTCGAGCCGATCGAAGGAAAGTACAGTTTCATGTTGCTCGGCGGAGATGCTGGGGCTGACCGGATTGGACTTCGACCAGACTCGGTCAGTCTTGTCACCGTCGATGCGAATTCCGGCCAAATCTCTGTCGTGGGAATTCCCCGAAATTTGTACAACGCTCCGTTCACTAAGGATTCGCCGATGCGTGCGGAATGGCCAGACGGTTTCAATTGCGGCGATGAGTGCCTGTTCGCCTATATCTATCCGTGGGCGGAACAGCATGCAGAGTTGTATCCGGATGCGGTCGCGGCTGGATCATCGCCGGGAGTCGAGGCCATGCGGGATTCGGTCGAAGCCATCACCGGAATCCCCGTCCAGTTCTATGTCCTTCTTGATATGCGCGGTTTTAGCGGACTAATCGATGCGCTCGGTGGTGTGGATATTTTCATTGAGGAGCGCGTGAACGTGTGTGTTGTAGGGGAACCCATCACCGACAGTTTTCCGGCCGGCGCGACTCATCTCAACGGTAATCGCGCACTGATGTATGCCCGAACACGTTGCGACTCTGACGACTATGAGCGCATGGGTCGCCAGCGCCAATTGGAAGAAGCGATCCTGCGTCAAGTCAAACCGACAACGGTGCTGACGCAGTTTCAGCAACTTGCGTCCGCGGGTAAAGCACTGGTCGTGACCGATTTACCTCAGTCCA
>JBEGPO010000031.1:0-10856 GCA_041181465.1 Actinomycetota bacterium
TCGGTGGCGTCGTCAATCGACATTCCGGCGATTGTGGCACTCGTGGTGAGCGACCCCGGCCCGGACTGGAACCACCACACCGAAGCGCCACCGCCGACAATTATCAGGAGTGCGATGAGGAGCGAGGCCACTCGGAGGCCTCGCCCACGTGCTCGGGTCGGATTCCGTGCGGCAGAGTCGAGTGGGCTACCAGTCGCGGCGCCCGGGGGAATTGTCGGCAGTGCACGCTGTGTTTCGCGGGAATCCTCAATCTGGGCAGACGAGGTGGTGGAATCGATGACTCGGGTCGTTGCGTCGTCGGGTTGGGACAGCGCGCTCGTGAGCGAATCGAGCATCGATCGGGCATCTTTGGGTCGATCCTTCGGATCTTTTTGAGTCGCCCATTGAATGACGTCATCGACGGCGCGACTCACGGTGGGGTTGGATTCGGAAGCAAACGGCATCGGTTGTTGAGCGTGTTGAATAGCGACCTGCATCGGGGTCTCACCGGTGAACGGTTGCGTGCCCGTCAGCATTTCGTACAGCATGATGCCAACGGAATACAGGTCGCTTCGGTTGTCCGCTTGACTGCGCGTCAACAATTCCGGGGCGATATAGGCGACAGTACCGAGAAGGGACTTTCCGGTATCCGTCGCGTTGTTCACGGGCCGCGCAAGTCCGAAATCACCAATCTTTATGCGGCCATCGTTGACAAGGATGACGTTCTCTGGCTTGACATCGCGGTGCAAAATACCTTCTCGATGAGCCACCGAAAGCGCTTGCAGTACTGCTTGCGTAATGTCGAGAGATTGTTCGACGGTGAGAGTTCCGTAATCGTTCAGCAAATCACGCAGTGTCATCCCCGGCAGATATTCCATCACGAGGTACAGGGTGTCGTCGACGTGGCCCTGGTCAAACACCGACATGATGTTCGGGTGCGCGAGGCGGGCGGTGTGCCGTGCCTCTCGAATAAACTTCACCGCGTAGTCGCCATCGTCCGCGAGGTGGTCATGCATAATCTTGATGGCGACCTGCCGCTCGAGTCGCGTGTCCTCAGCGAGATAGACCTTCGCCATTCCGCCTCGGGCAATGCGGGACTCAATCCGATATCGACCATCGAGCACGGTTCCGACGAGACGGTCCATCGATTCAGCACTCATATCTTCCAGTGTATGTCTGGGTTCAGTTGGTTACGCGCTGATTGGGTGCAACATTAGGTGAGGTCGAAAAGCCAGTTCCACGCGCTGACCTCCCACTGGGCATATGCCTCAGGGAAGGCGCTGATCTGCACGGCTTGCGCAGCGTCAGTGAGTGACATGTGTTGCCACTGTTCTACGTCGAGCAGTCCAATCGTCGCGCCCGGTGTGGGCGAGGTGGGTCCACCAAAAAACGCGCGCGCCGCGTAGCGAGGGTCCCGAATTTGACCGATGGTTCCCCAGCCTGATGATGGCCTTTGTTGGAAGAGTCCCACAGAGTCTCGATCGCCATAGTCGAGGTTTCGCAGATGTGATTCTTGAGCGGCCGTTGCGAGGGCAATGACAATTCCGTAGTTGGGGACACCGAGTTCGCGTCCGACCTGAATAATGATGCGCGCGTTTGTTACCATTTCGGTCGACAACGCAGTGACGACGGCACCGTCTGCAACTCGGCCGAGATCGTCGGCGCGAATACCGGACTCCAGCATTGGGCTCTCCGCAAGGAGGGGCAGTTTTCCCTTCGATTCGTCCAATGTTTTTCGCTGTTGTTTACTGACAACGAGTTCCTGCCCTTCGTGGACAGCCGTCTGCCAGGACAACCCGTTGAGGGCGAGGAGGGCAGCCGTCGGTATGCCGTGCATTTCGGCAATTGATTTGAGGCTTTCGCCTGCCAGCACGACGTGTGTCGACTGACCCAACACGCTGGTGGCGTCCATCAGTTCTTGGGGGGTCGGCTCAGGGGGAGCGGGAGGCTGTTGAGTCGGGTCAAGCTCGGTGACGGTTGTCGCACCGGCCAGCCACGACGCGCTTGCAGCGGCGAAGATCGGCAATGCGCTCGCGGCGACGGCGATGAACCGCGTGCGTCGAGTCCGCTGTGATTGCGCCGAAAACTGCGGTGCGAGCCCATCAAAGATTGGAGAAGTCGAGTTCGACGGAGTGTTATCACCCACTTGAGTCCCCCTCTCCCGTTAATTGTCGGGGGAGCGGGGTTCAAATCGAGTTAAGCGCAGGAGGTGTGTCGTGTCAGACGCTCCGGACGGTGATGGCCTCGACGAGGGACCCGAGTTCTTTGGCAACCGATGCATCGACGCCCATTTCGGCGAGGGCGCGGAGGGATCGCTCTCGTGAACGTGTGATGAGGTCTTCCGTTTGGGCGACGGCCCCCGTCGCGTGAAGCGTTGACCTCAACATCTCGATCTGTGCCGGCTCGAGGCGCGGGTCACCAACCAGTTCATCGAGGACAGTGAGCGTCGCACCATCCGCATTTTGCCGCGCGATAGCGAGCATTACCGTTCGTTTGCCTTCGCGAAGGTCGTCACCTGCCGGTTTTCCGGTGGTTGCTTCGTCGCCGAAGACGCCGAGCATGTCGTCACGCAGTTGGAACGCGAAGCCGAGCGGAAGGGCAAATCCTCTCAACGCCGATATCAGGTCTGGCGCGGCACCGCCGAGGATTGCACCGAGAATGAGAGGCGCTTCGACGCTGTACTTTGCCGATTTGTAAATCACCACGCGCTGTGCGCGATCGACCGATTCCTCGTGGGCGATAGTCCGCCACGCGACCGTATCGTGGTTATCGAGAAACTGGCCGGCCGTCACTTCGGAACGCATCGTTCGAAGTTCGTCGCGGTAGGCCTGGCCGACGGTGGGATCGAGCCCGACCGCGGCCCCGAGGAATTGGTCATCTGCCCAGGACAACAAAAGATCGCCGAGCAATATGGCGCTGGAAGCGCCGTAGGTCGTTGCCGACCCTGCGAATCGACCGTCGATGTGATGACGTTCGAATTGGCGGTGCGCGGTCGTCACGCCGCGCCTCGTATCGCTGTTGTCAATAATGTCGTCGTGGACGAGAGCGGCGGCGTGAAAAAGTTCAAGTCCTGTTGCGAGATCGACGACACGGTGCTGTTCGGCGTGATCATCGGGGTCGACGGCGACATCACCGAAGGTCACCGCGGCACGCCAGCCCCAATAGGCAAGCCGCGCGCGAAAGCGCTTCCCGCCGTGAAGGAACGATTCGGATACCGAGGTGAGGGCGTCGGCGTCGGTTGCTATCTCGGGAATTTCACGATGCGATCGTGCGACGACGTCTCGCAGATTTTCGGCAACGCGGTCAATGAAAGATTTTGGGGAACTCACGGTTCCACACTAGCGAAGCAGGCTTTACACTGTAACTAAGTGAAGGAGTGAAGATGGCCTTTTCGGATGAAGAACGCCGAGTACTTGAAGAGATGGAACGCCAGCTCTCTGGCTCGAATGCCGATGTCGTTAACCCTTCACCCCGCCGTTCGAACCCCACGCTGGTCACGATTGGCGTCCTTGTCCTTGTCGCTGGCGTCGGCGTATTGCTCGCTGGCGTGGTCCTGCAAATTCCGTTGGTTGGTGTCGCAGGTTTTGGCGTGATGATGATTGGTGCGATGTTGACGGTGAATCGCCGTGGCGAGGTTCGGCCTCCGGTGAAGCCTCGGTCAGAGTCCAAACTTGCTGATCGCTGGGAACGCCGCCTCGACGGCGAGATCTAAAAACTAGCCCGTTCAACAAACCCGGCTTCGGTCGGGTTTTTTGTTGCGCCCGAAACACGGTTGCGCGACACGAAATGTGCAATTTTTGACCTAAAGTGGAGCAGAGTGGGGTAAAGTGGAGTAAAGTGGGGATATCGAAGGAGGGAGCGATGTTGCTCGGAACGTACGAACCGAAACTTGACGACAAGGGTCGCGTCATCCTGCCTGCCAAATTTCGCGACGAACTCGCTGGCGGCATTGTTCTCACCCGTGGTCAAGAGCGCTGCATCTACGTCTTCCCGCGCGCGACGTTCCAGGGACTTCTCGAATCCGCGTCCTCGGCGCCCATCTCCAGCAAAGTCGCTCGCGACTATTCACGTTTGCTGCTCTCGGGCGGAAGTGACGAGACCCCTGACAAACAAAACCGCGTCATGATTCCCGGACAACTTCGCGAGTACGCCGGACTTGGCCGCGACCTGGTCGTGATTGGCGTGGGTAGTCGCGCCGAGATCTGGGCCGCCGACGCATGGGCCACGTATTACGCCGAGAAGGAACAGGCATACAGCGACACCGAGGAGGAGGTGATTCCGGGACTCTTTTAGCCGCGATGATGCGACTCCCCGCCGCCCCTGAAGTACTTCCCCCACGGCAGGCAGCGGAGGGGAATCGGATCACCGCGACCACCGGAAAAATTATGGCCACTCCGACACACACCCCCGTCTTGCTCGACGAATGTCTCGATGCTCTTGCGCCGGCACTCACCGGGTCCAACCCTGTTGTCGTCGACGGAACGCTTGGACTCGGTGGGCACAGCGACGCCATCCTCACCCGGTTCTCCGAGACGACTGTGGTCGGCATTGATCGAGACACCGTTGCCCTCCGACTCGCGAGCCAACGACTTGCCTCTTTCGGGCCAAGATTCATCGGCGTTCACACCACCTACGACCACATCGCCGATGCACTTGCAACAGCGCATCGCACAGTAGCAAACGGCATTCTGCTCGACCTTGGGATTTCGTCGATGCAGATTGACGAGTCGGAACGTGGTTTTGCCTACGCACTCGATGCGCCACTCGACATGCGAATGGACCAGACAACGGGACAGACCGCAGCCGACATCCTTCGCGAATACGACGAGGGTGACCTCATTCGAATCTTCCGAGATTACGGAGAAGAAAAGTTGGCCCCGCGCTATGCCCGTGCGATCGGTGCCGAACGGCGCGAACAACCGATTGTTCGCAGCGAACACCTGGTTCGGATTTTGAACGATGCCACACCCTATGCGCTCAAGAACTCCGGTCACCCGGCAAAACGGGTATTCCAAGCGTTGCGGATCGAAGTGAACGCGGAACTCCCCATTCTTCGTCAGGCAATCGACAACGCACTGTCTGCTCTCGCCGTGGGGGGGCGCCTACTCGTGCTGTCCTACCACTCTCTCGAGGACCGCATCGTAAAGGTCGCCTTCGCCGCGGCCAGCACATCCACCGCACCGCACTCCCTTCCCGTCGTGCCGGTCGCGCTTCGCGCCGGATATCGATTGGTGTTCTCCGGAGCCCACACCGCCAGCGCAAAGGAGATTGCCCGAAACTCCCGCGCTGCATCGGTCAAATTTCGGGCAATCGAGCGATTGGACACGGTCGCATGAGCACGATGACCCACCCCATCCATTCGGCGCCATACGGGGCGAGGCGTCCGATGGCACCGGCGATACCTCACGCCGCACCCCGTCTTCGGCCCGTTTCGCCAGTTCGTGCCCTGCCCACGCTGACGACAGCCGCAAAGATACGCGCACTCTTCTCTGGTCGTAACGTCACCATCATTGTTGTCTCCATCGTGCTACTGATTGTCGGGCGGCTGGTCCTTTCCGTCACAATCGATTCAAACGCATATGCCATCGCCGCCAAGGCACAAGAAAGCCAAAATTTGGGACGTGACGCGCAACTAATCGGAGAACAACTCAACGTTCTCAATTCTCCTCAGCACCTATCGACCGTCGCCCACGATCTTGGCATGATCTCGAACTCCCGCCCCGCCTTCCTCCGAATCAGTGACGGCAAAGTTTGGGGGAATCCATACGTTGGCGCACGTGGTTCCATCGACCAAACAAACATCGCCAACTGGCTCGAGTCCGCACTTATCCCGACGTCCACCGCGCGTGGCGTGGCATCAGTAGACCGCCTATCCGTTGGGGCAGACTCGGTGAAGACGACCAATATCGTCACATCGACGTCAGGTATACCGGCGCCGAATACTCACTAAAGATGGCCGAGGAGGAACGGACGGAATGCATCGTTCCTCGGATTTTTCGCGGCGGGTCGGCTTACTGCTTGTCTCGGTGTTCGTGGTGGCAGCGTTCTTTGTTGGTCGCTTAATCGTCATTCAGGTCGTTGATGCGGACAAGCTCAACCGTGAAGCAGGGACCCACCGAACCATCTCACGCGTTCTCTACGGAATTCGGGGCGATGTGGTTGATGCGAACGGCATCGTTCTCGCCTCAACCGTCGACCGGTATGACATCACCGCGTCACCTCGATACGCTGGCGATTTCGTTCGAGACGATGTCACCGTCACCGTCGAGCAGGCCCTCACGGAAATCGCCGAGATAACCGATGCTCGGGTTGCGGCATTGCGCGCCGCGATTACGAAGGATACAGCTGCGGACTTCACGTATCTCGTCAAGGGCGTGACAATCGCCGTTTTGCGCCAAATTCAAGACCTCGGTGTCCCGTGGGTCTATTACGATCTTCGTCCAACCCGAACCTATCCACGTGGCGCGGTCGGCGGCAACCTCGTCGGTTTCATGGGTACGGATGGACCCCTTGCGGGCATAGAACTCTCACAGAACGGGTGTTTGGCGGCAACTGATGGTGTGCTGACGTATGCCAAAGGACGAGATGGAATACGTATCCCCGGTTCAACCCTCGAGCAAATTACGCCCGTCAACGGCGGGACAATTCACCTCACGATTGATTCCGATCTTCAATGGTTCTCTCAAAAAGTTTTGAGTTCTCGTGGAAAGGAACTCGGGGCAGAGTGGGCCACAGCGCTGATTGTTCGAATCGAAGACGGCCACATTCTTGCCGCCGCGGATTGGCCAAGCGTTGATCCCAACAACGTTGACGGATCAAAGGTTGATGACATGGGGGCACGACTCTTTTCGTCACCGTTCGAACCTGGATCGGTCGTGAAACCATTAACGATCGCGTCCATGATTGATCGAGGCCTCGTGAGTCCGTCGGACCGATTCACGGTTCCCGGACGTTTCTACCTTGAGGACGGAAAATACTTTGTCGACGCATTCGCACACGGTACCGAGCGCTGGACGACGACGGGTATTCTCGTCAACTCCTCGAATATTGGAATGAACGTGATGGCCCGAAATCTCAACAAACGGGCACGATATGACATTCTCAGTTCGTTTGGAATTGGCCAGAAGACGGCGGTCAATTTCCTTGGTGAAGATTCGGGATATATCGCGACTCCCGACGTGGTGGACAACGTTACCCAGCACACCGAAATTTTTGGTCAAGGGATCACGACGACGAGTGCACAGATAGCAAGCGCCTATCAAACTCTGGGAAACCACGGAGTCCGCAAGCCGCTCACGCTCATCTCCGGTTGTGAACAAGCCGACGGGACGGTGATCGACGGGCCGCCAACCGAGGGGGTTCAGGCGGTATCGGCAGAAGCCGCGGACCAAACAATCTCGATGATGGAAACGGTGGCGAAAATCGGCTTCTTAAAAACCTTGGTCGGCGTTCCTGGATATCGCATTGCAATCAAGTCCGGAACTGCAGAAGTCGCCAGAAATGGCGAGTACACCGACGACCGCATCATTTCGGTAGCCGGCGTCGCGCCAGCCGAGAATCCAAAGTTTGCCATCGTTGTCACCTTTGGCTTGCCCGAATTCGAGCGAACCTCCCTCGCAGCGGCCACCTCGTTCGCTACACTCATGGGGCAAGCACTCAAGTACTATCGCGTCCCGCCGTCCAGTGGGAAAGCAGAGAACTGGCCGATCGAATGGTGAAGGAAACCGACGCGTGACCGGAAACATCCCACCCGTTATTCGACCAGAGCACGTCAGCCCACGCTCGCTGGACATTTTGGTCGCTGAGCTCGGGCTCCGGTCGATTGGTAATCTTCGCGGCGTCGAGATTTCCGGAATGACGGTGATGACCCGTGAGGTGACGGCGGGCGACATGTTCGTGGCTGTCCGCGGCGCCAACCGCCACGGTGCCGAGTTCGCCGCCGACGCCCGAGCAAACGGAGCGGTTGCGATACTCACGGATGACGACGGTGCCGTTATCGCGGCAGAGTGCGGGATGCCGATTGTTGTTGTCGAGTCACCGCGCACGACTCTCGGTGACATCGCTCGGTGGGTCTATCGAACCGACGACAATGCTCCGCAGTATTTCGGAATTACGGGCACGAACGGTAAGACCTCAACGTCGTATCTACTCGAGGGGATTCTGCGTCAAATGGGAATCACGACGGGACTGTCGACGACGGCGGAGCGGCATATCGCTGGTGAAAGCTATGTCTCGCGATTGACGACGCCGGAGGCCAGCGAACTGCACGCCCTTATCGCTCGGATGAAAGAAGTCGCCGTCCGCGCGGTGGTCATTGAAGTTTCGGCTCAAGCATTGACTCACAACCGTGTTTCCGGAATCAGGTTTGATGTTGTTGGATTCACCAATCTTTCGCATGATCACCTCGACGACTATTCGGATATGGACGATTATTTCCGTGCAAAGCGCGCTCTCTTTCATCCTGAAATGGCCCGTCGGGGGGTTGTGTCTCTCGATACAGCGTGGGGGCAGCGAATCGTCGAAGAATCTCACATTCCGGTGACCACGATCTCGTCGACGGGCGACACGTCGGCCTATTGGCAGGTCGAGGTGACGGAGGACGACCCAGCCTTCACGGCGTTCACCCTGACATCGATCGACGGTGTGTCCATTTCCACGCGGGAGCCGGTCATCGGACGTCACATGGCGGCCAACGCGGGACTGGCTATCGTCATGCTGATTGAGGCGGGATACGAGCCAGACGCGATCGCAGCAGCGCTCGAACGCGACAATGGGATTCAGGCGTATCTGCCGGGGCGGACAGAAAAGGTCTCGGGCGACCGCGGCCCCAACGTGTACGTCGATTTCGGACATTCGCCGGACGCTTTCGACCACACCTTGGCGGCGGTTCGACGCTTCACGTCGGGTCGGACCATCATGGTTTTTGGCGCGGACGGCGATCGTGACGCGTCGAAGAGATTCGACATGGCCCGCGTGGCGGCTGAGGGGTGCGACATCCTCATCATCACTGACCATCACCCTCGATTCGAAGACCCCGCCGCCATTCGCGCGCAACTGCTCGATGCGGCGCAATCGGTCGTGGATGGCCCCGAGATCTTTGAAGAATCGCCGCCCGAGAACGCCATTCGGCTCGCGGTCTCACTCGCCCGAGAAGGCGACTCCATTTTGTGGGCGGGCCCAGGCCATCAGGATTACCGGGACATCCGCGGGGAACGAACGCGGTACTCCGCGCGCGAACTTGCTCGGTCCGCCTTGGCCGAAGCGGGTTGGTCATTGTGATTATGTCCGAACTCTCGGATGGAACGCTCCTTCTCGACGCCCACACCGAAACGACCTTTGAGGGTGTTCGCGCCGCACAGAGAAAACTCGCTGAACTTCGAGTCGATGGTTATGACACCGTTCACGTGGCGGGTCTGATCGAAGGCGGTGATGTGGCCGAACAACTGGACACCCTCGGGATCATGACTGTTCGACTCAATGTGCACCACCTGATTGTGGTGGGTGAGAGTGCGCGCAGGATGCATCAGACCGCCGAGCAAGAAGGTTCGTGGGGCGGAGAGTCAATCCCCGTTTTCGGGGTCGAGCACGCCTACGATGAAGTTGTGAGTCTGCGGGGACCTCGGGTGGCGATTTTGGTCACCGGCGGAGTGGACGCAGATTTGGGAGACGTTGTGGAGCGACTGAAGGAGGACCGACCATGAGGTCCGTGCTCTTTGGTGCAAGCTTTGCGCTCGCATTTACCTTGTTTTTGACTCCCGTGTTCATTCGATTGTTTGATCGCCTCGGCTGGGGCCAATTCATTCGCGATGACGGTCCGCAAAGCCACCACACCAAACGCGGGACCCCCACGATGGGCGGAATTGTCATCATTCTCGGTGCGGTTGTTGGTTACGCGCTTGGGCACCTCGTCGAGCAGGACCCGCCAACACTGAGTGGTCTCCTCGTCGTGCTCATGATGACCGGAATGGGAATCGTCGGATTTATCGACGATTTCACCAAGTCACGAAAACAGCGCAGTCTGGGTCTTGGGGGTTGGGCCAAGGTTTTCGGGCAGGCACTCGTCGCCACGGTGTTTGCTCTCCTCGCCATTAGTTTTCCTGATGAGAACGGCATGACCCCTTCATCGATGGCGATTAGTGCGGTGCGAGATATCCCGTGGCTTGACTTCGCCGTCATTGGCGGAATCGTCGGGGTCGTCCTCTACGTACTGTGGACGAACCTCATCGTCATTTCGACCGCGAACGGCGTCAATGTCGCCGACGGTCTGGACGGGTTGGCTTCTGGGAGTGCGATTCTGGCCATCACCTCGTACGTCATTATCGGCTTTTGGCAATTCAATCAGTCATGTTTCAGTTCGGCCTTGGACCCGGAGGTTGCCTACAAGTGCTATGAGGCCCGCGACTCGCTGGATCTGGTCGCTATCGCCGCAGCCATCGCCGCAAGCACCGTGGGGTTCCTGTGGTGGAACACGACACCCGCACAAATCTTTATGGGTGACACCGGGTCACTGGGTCTCGGCGGCGCGCTCGCTGCGCTGGCAATCTTGACCCGAACCGAACTTCTCATCATTCTCATTGGGTCGATATTCGTCATTGTGGCGGGCTCGGTCATTATTCAGCGCGCGTACTTCAAATTGACCAAGGGTAAACGCATTTTTCTCATGAGTCCTCTTCATCACCACTTCGAGTTGAAGGGCTGGGCTGAGATCACTGTTGTCGTGAGATTCTGGCTGATTGCTGCCCTCGGAGTCGGTTTGGGTGTGGGGTTGTTCTACCTGGAATGGGCGAGCCAGTAATGTCGCGCCTCTCCGGCCTGACGAGTTGGAACGCTGATTGGAAGGGCGTCAAAGTCCTTGTCGTGGGGCTCGGGGTCACCGG
>JBEGPO010000032.1:0-7933 GCA_041181465.1 Actinomycetota bacterium
TGGTACCGGCGACACCGCCACCGAGGACAACGATGTTCGCGGCGTGGGTACCCGGGACACCCGAGACAAGAAGTCCGGTTCCTCCGTTGGGGCGAAGCATCGCATTCGCGCCGACAATCACTGACAGGCGACCGGCGACCTCACTCATCGGAGCGAGAAGCGGGAGTGCGCGAGTGGGAAGCTGAACCGTCTCGTACGCAATGGCGGTGACCTTCCCGTCGAGAAGCGCCTTAGTCAGGTGCTCTTCGGCCGCGAGGTGAAGGTAGGTGAAGAGAAGCATGCCCTCCCGGAAGTAGGAGTATTCGCTTTCGATCGGCTCTTTGACCTTGAGGATCATGTCACCGGCCGCCCAGACCTTCGCAGCGCCCTTTTCGATTTCGGCGCCCTGCGTCAGGTATTCATCGTCGGTGATGTTGCTTCCCAGGCCCGCGCCGGATTGAATCCTTACGGGGTGACCAGCGGAAACCAGGTCTTTCACTCCTGCCGGTGTAATTGCGACGCGATATTCGTTGTTTTTGATTTCGGCGGGAACGGCAATCCGCATGGTGTGTCTCCTGTGACAATCGATTGGTGGGGAATCCCTCTGTCATTATGGCGATTCGCGAGGGATTCCGCAACAAAATCGTGATATTTCTGCGAAATTCGTTTCCGTGTTGACTCAGTCTGGTGTAATTCGGCGTGAGTAGTTACTTTTTGTCACCGAATGTGCCAGTATCAGACATACGCGGGGACGACAGAGAAGTCACCCACCGAGCAAAGGAAATGCATGAACAAGCAAAACCTTCCTGAAGATCCGATCATTCGTGAACTGGTACAGCACGCTCGAGCGGCCCAGATGTCACGACGCGCCCTTCTCGGTGGCGCATTTGGTGGTGCGATCGCGTTATCGCTGGCCGCGTGTGCGCCCGGGGAACAGGCTCTTGTTGCCGCGGAAGACATTTCGGATTCGGACCCCACAGTCAATTGGGCCAACTGGCCGTTGTACCTGGACGAGGACGACGCTGGAAACTACCCGACGCTCGCCGCGTTCACCGCGGCGACCGGAATCGCTGCCAACTACCTCGTCGATGTCGACGACAACAACTCGTACTTCGCCAAGGTCAAGGACCAGTTAGCGCTCGGACAGGACATCGGAGCGGACACCGTCTGTCTCACCGAGTGGATGGTGTCGCGTTGGATTCGACGGGGCTGGACTCAAGAGTTCAACCTCGCGAACATCCCCAACCACGCCAACGTTGTCGAGACGCTGCTCAACCCCGACTTCGACCCGGGACGGAAGTCCTCTCTGCCGTGGCAGGGCGGATTCGCTGGTCTCGTGTACAACACCGACCTCGTGAAGGAGCCGGTCACCTCGGTAGCCGACCTGTGGCGTGAAGACCTCCAGGGCCGTGTCGTTGTCCTCAGCGAAATGCGCGATACCCTCGGCGTCATGATGGCGAGCCAGGGCGTCGACATCAAAAAGTTCACCGCCGACGATTTCTACAACGCTCTCGACGAGGTCGAAGCACGCGTGACAGACGGCTACATTCGCAACATCAAGGGCAACTCGTACTCAGAAGACCTCGTGAGCGAAGACGCTCTCGCGGGAATCGTCTGGTCGGGTGACATCACTGTCCTCAACCTCGAAGCCGGTTACGAGAAGTGGAAGTTCGTCCTTCCCGATTCGGGCGGAACCTTCTGGAACGACACGTTCATGATTCCGATCGGAAGCCCTCGTAAGACGAACGCTGAAAAGCTCATCAACTGGTACTACGACCCGGCCATCGCGGCTCAGGTCGCAGCGTGGGTCAACTACGTGACCCCAGTCAACGGCGCCTACGACGAAGCGATCAAAATCGACCCCGCTCTCGCCGAGAACCAGCTCATCTTCCCCAACGCGGACACGCTTTCTCAGGTTTCGATTTTCCGCTCCCTGTCGGATGCCGAGGAAAGCGAATTCCAGGCAGCCTTCCAGGGCGTTCTCCTGGGCTAATCGCGTCAACGTAAGGGTGGTTACAGGTGTCTGATTCCGTGAGCGGTTTCGCACAAGGAGGTGCCGACCTCGAACTGGTCGGTGTGTCAAAACAGTTCCCGGGGTTCACCGCGGTCGATAACGTCAGTTTCACCGTCCCTGCGGGGTCGTTCTTCGCCCTGCTCGGTCCGTCCGGGTGTGGAAAGACAACAACCCTCCGTCTCATCTCGGGGCTCGAAGAGCCCACCTCGGGAAAAATCCTCGTGGGCGGCAAAGACGTGTCTACGACCAAGCCACACCAGCGACCCATCAACACGGTGTTCCAGTCGTACGCGTTGTTCCCCCATATGACCGTTCTGGAGAACGTCGCGTTCGGCCTCAAGCAGCGCGGGGTCAAGGACGCGATTCAGCTTGCTCACGAGGCGTTGACGTTGGTGGAACTCGACCACCTCGCGGACCGAAAGCCGATGCAGTTATCCGGTGGGCAACAGCAGCGCGTAGCCCTCGCTCGTGCCGTCGTCAATCGCCCGGCACTGCTCTTGCTCGACGAACCCCTGGGTGCCCTTGACCTCAAATTGCGTCGCCAAATGCAAATCGAATTGAAGTCCATCCAATCCGAGGTCGGGCTGACCTTCCTTCACGTCACGCACGACCAGGAAGAGGCCATGACCATGGCGGACACCGTCGCAGTCATGAACAAGGGCAAGATCGAACAGATGGGGCCGCCCGCCGAACTCTACGAGCTTCCCGCGACTCGATTCGTTGCGACCTTCTTGGGCCAGTCGAATCTGTTTGATGGCGTAGTTTCGGGAACGTCCGGCAAGAACGTACGGGTCACGGTTGGAAAGATGACGCTCGAGGTCCCGACGTCTCGCACAAAGGTGACGACGGGTGATATCACCGTCGGTGTGCGCCCCGAAAAGATCGAGATTTCCCGCAAAGAGCCCACGGCATCGGCAACCCGCTCGGTGATCGGCCCGGGAACGGTCACCGACACGTCGTTCACCGGAGTGTCGACGCAGTATGTCGTTGATGTCCCCGGGCTCAACAAACTGACTGTCTTCGAACAGAACGACGGAGACATTGTCGCTGCTGGCTCGAAGGTCTGGTTGTCGTGGGCGACGGAATACTCGTTCGGGATCCCATTCGACACCGACCAGTTCGTCGATTCGGACACGACGACGCGGTCGCTCGCCGTCGCCAAGCGATAGAGCGCCATGAGCCTCACCGCCTTCAGCCACGGACCGTCCGGTGTCACGGTAGAACCGGGCGCACAAAAGAAAAGCCGCATGGCGTGGTTTCTGTTGTTGCCGGGGCTCGTGTATCTCGGGCTGTTTTTCATCACGCCGCTGATTTCGCTCGTCATCACGGCATTCAAGGAAGCGCCCCCCGGCGCGTTCATCGGTGAGTATGTTACCGCGTTCCGGTGGGAGAACTACACCGAGGTGCTGTCGCTGTATGGCGAGCACTCGGTTCGGTCGTTCCTTTATGCCGCCGCTGCGACGCTCATCGCGTTGGCAATCGGCTACCCGCTGGCATACTTCATCGGTGTCCGTCTTCGGCCTTACCCGCTCTGGCAGTCCCTCGCCCTCGTACTCGTTATCGCGCCGTTCTTCATCTCGTTCCTCCTGCGAACGGTGGCGTGGAAACAGCTCCTCGCCGACGAGGGGTTCATTGTTGGGACGATGAAGGCCTGGTCGATACTGCCGCCGGACGCACACATCACGGGCACGGCGGTCAGTGTGATCTTTGGTCTCGCGTATAACTTCATCCCGTTCATGACGCTTCCCCTGTATTCGAGCATCGAACGTCTCGATCTAAGGCTTCTCGAAGCCAGCAACGATCTTTACGCGGGGTCGTTCACCTCATTCCGAAAAATCACCGTGCCGTTGACAATGCCCGGAATCATCTCGGGGACTCTGTTGACGTTCATTCCTGCAGCCGGTGACTACGTGAACGCCAGCGCAAACTTCCTTGGAAGTACGTCGACCACGATGATCGGAAACGTGATCGAAGCGAACTTCCTCGTTCTGCAGAACTATCCGCACGCCGCGAGCATGTCGCTGATTCTCATGTCCGCAATTCTGATTCTGGTTTCGGCCTATGTCTTCAAGAGTGGAACGGACGATTTGCTATGAAACTGGGTAAGTACCTGCTTCCGCTGTATGGAATCCTCGCGCTCATATATCTCATGGTGCCGATTGTCTACACGATTGCGTTCTCGTTCAACGATTCGAATCGAACCAACATCATCTGGAACGGTTTCACCCTTGACAACTGGCTCAACGTCTGTGACGCGCAGGGCGTCTGTGACGCGTTTGGAAACTCGATCGTCATCGCCGTCGCATCAACACTTGTTGCAACAGTATTGGGAACGGCCATCTCGATTGCCCTCGTCCGCTACAAGTTCAAAGGCCGCGCGGCGACAACGCTGTTGTTGTTCCTGCCGATGGCAACACCCGAAGTCGTTCTCGGAGCTGGCCTTGCGGCACAGTTCCTCAACGCCGGTGTTCCCAAGGGAATGGTGACCGTCATCCTCGCGCACATCATGTTCAGCATTTCATTCGTTGTCGTCACCGTTCGAGCGCGGGTCGCGGGCATCGATCCGCGACTGGAAGAAGCCGGTCGAGACCTGTATGCGAAGCCGTCACAGGTGTGGTGGAAGATCACGTTCCCGCTGTTGATGCCCGGAATCGTGTCTGCCGCTCTGCTCGCGTTTGCATTGTCATTCGACGACTTCATCATCACGAACTTTAACCGAGGCCCGGTCAACACGCTGCCCTCGTTTATCTATACGGCTGCGGCACGTGGAATCCCCGCCGAGGCAAACGTTCTGGCGTCGGCGGTGTTCATCCTCGCGATTCTCGCGGTCGTCATCACTCAGGTGGGTGGCGAAATCAGCCGCCGCCGACTGAAAGCCAGCGCCTAGACACTGACGGTGAGACGTCCGACGACGGCATCACCACCGTTAATCGGCGAGACGAGTTCGTCGATGAGGTCTTCGGCGACGGAACGATCGATGACGCCGTGACGCGCCAACAGGGTGACCGCGGCCGCGGTGTTCGCCCGCTGAGAGCCGTCGAGACACTTGATGGCGACCGCGATTCCCTCGCGGGCGATGATGAGCACACCCTCCGCGCCGATCTTGGCAATTGCGTCCGTGCTTTCGATGACGCGCGTGTTGTCGCGACCCGGTCCGTCCAGCGCCCAGGCGTTCGCGCGAATCGCATTGACGAGGCGCTCGGCATCCGAATCGTGTCCATCCGTTGCCCGGGCGATGCCGGTCCCGAGGTCACGAAGGCTCATGCCGTAAAGTGGCGCTCCGCAGCCATCGACCGCCGGCCATATCTTTTTCGCCCCGGTGAATTCTTCGACGACCGCGCGAATGAGCACCTGGAGGGGGTGTTCGGGTTGCAGGTAGGTCTTCGTATCCCAACCGTTGGCAACGCACGCCCGCAGGAATGCGGCGTGCTTACCGGAGCAGTTCATCGTGACCCGCTGTGGGCCTTCGCCCGCAGCAATGCGGTCGGCCTTGTCGTTGTACCCGAGTGGCCAATCCGTGGGGCATCCGAGGTCGTCGACGCCGAGGTGGTCGTGCGCGAGCATCGCCTCAATCGCGTCAGTGTGACGATGAGAACCGCAGTGACTTGCGGTCGCGAGCACTAGCTCAACACCCTCGAGTTGTGCCCCGGCCCGCAGTGCGGCGATGGCTTGAAAGGGTTTGAGGGTCGAGCGCGGAAAAATCGTCGCATCGGTATCACCGCCGGACTCGATCACCGAGCCGTCGCGGTCGATGACGGCAAACGCACCAATGTGACGCGATTCAACGAGACCGTTTCGGTCGAGGGAAGCGAGTTCGACGCACCCCTCAACCGACAGCGGATGCATTAGCGAGCGGAAAGGGCTTCGTCGATAAGCGCAACAGCGTCAAGCAATAGTTCATCGCTCGTGGTGACCGGGGGGAGGAAGCGCAACACGTTTCCGTAGGTACCCGCCGAGAGCAGCAGGAGTCCCTTCTTGATCGCGTAGGCCGTGATGAACGGGACGACGTCTGACATCGGAGTGTCGGTTCCCGGCTCGGTGAATTCGATCGCCTGCATCGCGCCGATACCGCGGACATCGCCGATGATGTTGTGCTGCTTCTGTAAGTCGAGAAGTGCTCCGCCGAGAACGCGCCCGACTCGTTGGGCTTCACCCATGAGGTCGCGCTTCTCGATTTCTTCGAAGATCTGAACCGCAGCGGCGGCCGACATCGGGTTTCCACCGAAGGTTCCACCGAGACCACCGACGTGGCTGGCGTCCATGATGTCGGCGCGCCCAGTAACGGCAGCGATGACGAAACCTCCTCCGACGCCCTTGGCGGTGGTCACGAGGTCGGGAACCAGACCGAAGTGCTCCGAGGCGTAATACGCACCGGTGCGCATAATGCCCGACTGGACCTCGTCCGAAACATAGACGATTCCGTTGTCGTTACACCACTTCTGGAGGGCGGGAAGGTAACCATCCGCCGGGACAATAAATCCGCCTTCACCCTGGATGGGCTCAACAACGAGACAGGCCAAATCAGTTGCGCCGGCACGCTTATCGAGCCACGAGATGGTGCGAGCAGCCGCTTCGGCACCCGATAACTTGTCGTGGAAGGGGTACGAGTTGGGCGCGTGGTGGATGTCCCCAGCAAAAGGACCAAAACCGAGGTTGTACGGCATCGCCTTGAAGTTCATCGACATCGTGAGGTTGGTGCGACCGTGGTAGCCGTGATCGACGACGGCGACTCCGGGGCGACCGGTGAACTTGCGGGCGATTTTGACCGCGTTCTCGACGGCTTCGGCACCCGAGTTCAACAAAACCGACTTCTTAGCAAAGTTGCCCGGTGTGTGCTGGGCGAGCAATTCGCACAGGCGCACATACGACTCGTAACCGGTGACCGTAAACAGGGTGTGCGTGAAACGCTGTGCCTGCTCGAAGGCTGCCTCGATCACCGCATCGTCCGCGTGACCGATGGTGTTGACGCCAATGCCGCCTCCCATATCGACGATGTGGTTGCCATCAACGTCAACGAGGATTGACCCCTTTGCGCGCTCGATGTACACAGGGAAAGTTGCACCAACACCGGCGGAAACGGCGTTCTTTCGGCGCTCGTGAAGGGCGAGGGACTTTGGTCCGGGAATTTCGGTGACGACGAGACGCTCTTGGGTCACATCCGTGGTTACGCTGTTCATAGCGCCATCGTACTCCGTTGGTGTCCCAACTCCAATTGAGAAACGACCATGAACCACAACTTCGAAATCCGACTCCGCTGGCACAACGGCAGCCCGACCGAGCGTGAAATCGGCGGTGATTATTCGCACGAGGCGATAATCACCTCGGACAAGCACGCGGCACTCGTTGCATCCGCCGCAGTGGGCTTTGGTG
Source organism: Actinomycetota bacterium (assembly GCA_041181465.1). Taxonomy (GTDB): domain Bacteria; phylum Actinomycetota; class Actinomycetes; order Actinomycetales; family Microbacteriaceae; genus MWH-TA3. The sequence continues at coordinate 7,364 of JBEGPO010000032.1, forward strand.
GGGATGTTCGACTCTGGAATCCCGAGGAACTGCTCATGGCAGCGCTCGCGCAATGCCACATGCTCTCGTTTCTCTATGCGGCCCATGAGGCGGGGATTGAAATCGTCGATTACGTCGACGAAACCACCGGGACAATGAGTTACCAGGGAGGCTCCGGGGCGATGACGAGCGTGACGCTTCGGCCCACTATCGAAACCACCGCGAGCGCTGGGGATGTCGATCGCCTCCACGTGGAAGCGGAAGCAATGTGCGTGTTACGTGCGTCCGTAAATTTCCCCGTAAACGTTGAATCTGTCACGACATTGCCTGGCGCGAACCTAAACTAGAAGGTGCCCGCGCAGATTGCGCACTCCATTCACACCGAAGGTTTTCCATGTCGCGTATCGCTTCCGTCCTCACCGTTTCTCTCGTCGCTCTGGCGCTCGCCGGTTGTTCTGCCCCTGGCGGAGACAACTGCATACCTTCTGGCTCGGCATCCTCGGCCGTGACGGTGGAGGGCGAATTCGGTGCCGCTCCGACGATCACGCTCGAGAAGGGACTGACCGCGACCACAACGGAGCGCTCGGTTGC
>JBEGPO010000033.1:0-8038 GCA_041181465.1 Actinomycetota bacterium
TCACGATGATGACGATCGAACTCGCTGTCACTTGTGAAAAGTTGCGCAGAGCCAAGCCTTGGATTATCCCGAACCCGACACCTCCTAGTCCGACGAGCGGAGCGAGAACGACGGTGGAGACGACCTGGATGTACGCAATTCGAAATCCCCCGATGATTGACGCCGAGGCAAGGGGAAGCTCCACGTGTCGCACGAGTTGCCAGGCGGTCATCCCCTGAGCCGTCGCGGAGTCGCGAATCCACGGGGGAATCGTCGTCACGCCGGAATATGCGCCGGCAACGAGAGGCGGGAGGGCGATGGCGGAAAGCGCGAGCACAACAGACAATTCTCTGAATTGGACACCCATCACCAGCACGAGGGCGAACAACAGTCCCATCGTGGGAATAGCCCGTGAGGCTGATCCCAGCCCCACAACGAAGAATTCCCCCCGACCGAAGTGTCCGATTGCGACACCGAGCGGAACAGCGACAATTGCGGCGACAACGATTGCCACAAACGTGAGCGTGAGGTGCTCTGCCACGAGGTTCCACAATCCGTAGCGACCAGCCCAATTCTCGGGGTCCGAAAACCACGCTCCGAGTGCTGTGAAATCAAGCATGGTCGACCGTGACGAAACGCCAGCGCGTCATCAGCCGACCGACGAGCCACAAGCCGGCATCGAGAGTAATTGCAATGACAAAGATTGCGAGGACCCCCGTGATGATTTCCTCGGGGATTTTTCGCTGAAAACCGTCAATAAAGAGGTACCCGAGGTTTCGAACGCCGACGACTGCTCCGATCGAGGCGATGGAAATGGTGCTCGCGGCGGCCACCCGCAATCCGGCGATGAGTCCGGGCACTGCCATCGGAAGCTCAACATGGAAGAATATTTGCCGAGAGCTCATTCCCATAGACTCGGCGTTCGTCACCGTAGGTCGCGGGACCTGATGGAACGCATCGTGCGCCGAAAAGTACATCGATGCGATGACATAAATGGTGAGCGCGATGCCGACGTTTGTCGGCCCGGTGAAGTCGGTCCCGATGAGCGCGGGAAGCATCACGAACAACGCAAGTGAGGGAATCGCATAGATCGCGCCGAGAACTCCGCGGGCCGGGTTTACCCATCGAGTGGGCGTGACTCGTGCAAATACGACGGCAAGGAAGGCACCGACGACAATCGGAACAATAGAGACGCTCAGATGCGTGGCGGCCAACCCCACAACAAACGTCCAGTTGGCGATGAACCACTCCATTAGACGCCGAGAATCTTTCGAACAAACGCGTTAGCGGGTTTCGCCGTCAGTTCCGATGCAGCACCGGACTGTTCGATGTGCCCGCCGTTTGACAGAACCACCAACTGGTCGGCAATCTTCACCGCTTCGTGGCGATCGTGTGTGACAAACATAATGGTGAGCCCGAGTTCGCGCTGAATGCGGCACAACTCGTCCTGCAGTTCTTCTCGCACAATCGGGTCGACCGCACCGAACGGCTCGTCCATCAGCAGGATGTTGGGTTTGATGGCGAGGGCTCGAGCGACACCGACTCGTTGCTGTTGGCCACCCGACAACTGCTGGGGGTATCTGCTGAAGAATTGCTCGTCGATCCCGACCATCGTCAGCATTTCGGTTGCGTTACCCTCGGCGACGTCTGCTGGTTGCCCAGCGATAAGAGCAATGAGACTCACGTTTTCACGGACTGTTTTGTGGGGGAGTAGGCCCACTTCTTGCATGACGTAACCGACCGTTCGGCGCAAAGCAACGGCGTCACGAGCAGCAACATCCACCCCGTCAATCAGCACAGTTCCCGAGGTGGGCGTCACCATTTTGTTGACCATCCGGATAGCGGTTGTCTTTCCCGAACCGGAAAGACCCATCAACACGGTGACCTTCGCCGTCGGAACGGTCAGCGAAAAACTGTCCAGCGCGGTGATGTCACCGTACTTTTTTGACACGCGGTCGAATTCAATCACGTGGAAGATCCGTGGTTTTGGTCAGGCTGCGCTGACGGTGACACCACGCCAGAAGGCCACATAATTGGCGATTTCTTTGGCGGCATCCTTGGGTTCGCGGTAGACCCAAACGGCGTCGGTGTTGACGTCACCATTCACGTTCAGCGAGTAGTAGTTCGCGAGACCCTTCCACGAACACGTCGATGTGGTGTCCGAGTCGACGAGGAGCTCGGCGTCGACGCTGTCCATCGGGAAATACTGGTTGCCTTCAATCTCGATCGTCTTTTCTGATTGTGCAATGACTGCACCGTTCCATGTTGCGACATACATTGTTGCCTCCTCGGCGTTGGTTTGGCGCTGTACCCGGAAAAAATGGAAAACGTTATTTCGGCAAGTTCGATTCGATTGCGTCGATGATTGCGGGGTCCATCGGAACTGTTGTCGGCCGGAAGCGAAAGACTCGCAGATCGGGCGTGACGACGAACTTTTCGAAATTCCAGCGGATGTTACCCGCGCTGCCACGCTCGTCTTTCGTCTTCGTCAGCTCGGCATAGAGCGGGGACCGACTCTTGCCATTGACCTTGACCGCGTCAAAAATCGGGAAGGTGATTCCCCATTTTGTCGCGCAGTATTCGGCGATGGCGTCGTTCGACGACAACTCTTGGAAGAACTGATTCGACGGGAACCCCAGAACGACGAAACCTCGGGGGCCATATTTCTGCTGAAGAGCCTCGAGATCGGCATATTGCGGCGACAGACCACATCGCGATGCGACATTGACGATGAGCAAGACTTTCCCTGCGTGTTCCTGCAATGTGGTGGCGGCGCCATCGGCGGTGAGGACAGTAATGTCGAGCAGTGAATCGGTCATCGGGGATCTTTCGGTAGAGAGATTTCGGAGGTGTCGAGTGCGAGGTCGCTTTGTACTGCGCGATTGTCGCGAGCCGATTGGGCGAGTACCACACCGATTAAAACAATACCCGCACCGACCAGTTGCACCACATTCAGCGTTTCTCCGAGGATAAGCCAGGCGGTGAGAAACGCGAAGAGCACCTCGCTGGTTGCGACGATTCCCGACCGCGTGGCCTTGAGAATACTGATGGACCATAATCCGAGAGTGAACGTGGTGAACGTTCCCAGCACCACGATGAACCCCAACAGCAACCAGGCGGGACCCGCCATCCCGCCGGCTTCGTCCGAGAAGGGGATGACTCGATTGAATATGACCGGATCAATTGTCCACCACCCGCTGAACAACGCCCAGAACGCGCTTGCAACTGCCATACCCCAGAAACCGACAGCCATCGGGTGCCGCACTCCGGTCTGGCGCTCGCCGAGGAGGAAATAGGTCGTGAGTGAGGCGGAGGCAGCGAACGCCCACAACACTCCCTCGACGTTGAGGGTCGAGTTCCACACTTCGGCGACAGTTGCAAGCCCGATGAGGACGGCCATGATGGACACCCAGATTCGGGACTTGACGTGCTCACGGAAAAAGAAGTGGGCGATGAGCGCCACGAAGAGGACCGCGGTGTATTCCAGCAACAGGGCGATTCCGATGGGGAGCATGAATACGGCCTGAGCATAGGTGGCCTGTAACATCGCGACACCGATCACGCCCATGGCGAGGAGGGGCACGATTTGTTTGCGGGTGATTCGAAGGGCGTTGGGGTCCCGAATGAGCAAGACGGCACCCATGAGCACCGCGGCCCCGACGACGCGAAGGAAGGTGACCTGGAACCCGTCGATACCCGTGCCGTCCATCAACAGTTTTATGACGACACCGTTCACGCCAAAAATGAATGCGGCGACTGTCGCAGCGATGTATCCGACGAGTGCGCGTGGTTTGGCTACGACCACGGACCCACCAGTTGGTGGATCGCGTGTGGTTCGATGGCCGCAAGTTCGTCATCCGTCAGGGGTTCCGCGTGGGCTGCTTTCAGCGAATCTTCCAGTTGCGCGACACTGCTAGCGCCGATGAGCGCGCTCGTGACTCCCGGGTGGCGCATCGTCCAGGTCAACGCCATCTGAGCGAGCGTCTGCCCGCGCTCGAGGGCGATGTCGTTGAGCGCGCGTGCGTGTTCAAGGTACTCGTCGTTGATACGCTCTTCGTCAATCCACTGTGCGGTGCGCACTCGTGAGTCGGCCGGAATGCCATTCAGATAACGATCGGTTGCGAGCCCCTGCGCAAGCGGCGAATAGACGATTCCGCCGACGCCCAGTTCGACCAGTGCATCGAACAACCCATCTTCCGGGCGGCGGTCAAAGAGGTTGTATCGCGGTTGGTGAATGAGAAGCGTGACGCCCATGTCCTTCAGAATGTCGTAGGCGCGGCGCGTCTGTTCCTCGTCGTAGTTCGAGATGCCGACGTACAACGCTTTGCCCGAGTTAATCGTGTGCGCGAGGGCTCCCATCGTCTCTTCCAGCGGCGTGTCTGGGTCGAATCGGTGGGAATAGAAGATGTCGACGTAGTCGAGTCCCATCCGCGACAGGCTCTGATCGAGCGACGCGAGAAGGTACTTGCGCGAACCCCACTCGCCGTAGGGCCCTTCCCACATGTCAAAGCCGGCCTTGGACGAAATGATGAGTTCGTCCCGATAGGGGTGGAGGTCGCTTGTGAGGATTTTGCCAAAATTTCGTTCGGCTGAACCGGGTGGCGGTCCGTAGTTGTTGGCGAGATCGACGTGCGTGACTCCGAGGTCGAATGCGCGAAGCACGATGTCGCGTTGGACTGAGAGGTCTCGATCGTCGCCGAAATTGTTCCAGAGGCCGAGAGAAATTCGGGGAAGCAGCAACCCGCTTCGACCACACCGGCGGTAAGGAATTGAATCGTAGCGATTCATTGCTGCGTCAAACGTCATGGTGACAGCCTAGCCCCGCGATTAGACTGACCGCATGATGACGTTTTATGTGGCTGGCGGTTGTTTCTGGTGCCTCGACGCGGCGTACCGCGTTCTTCGTGGCGTGAGCTCGGTGGTGTCGGGGTACGCGGGTGGTCACGTCGATTCACCAAGCTACGAGGCGGTGTGCACGGGTTCGACGGGCCATGCCGAAGTCGTCGCCGTCACCTTCGACGAGGCGGTCATCCCCGCCGACGTCATTCTGGATGCATTTTTCACCATGCACGATCCCCGCCAGTTGAACCGTCAGGGTAACGATGTGGGAACCCAATACCGTTCGGTGATGTTCCCGACAGACTCGGATCAACGACAATTATTTGAAGCCGCGCGCGACCGCGCGAACGAAACCTGGGGCGGTGGCGTTGTGACGACAATTGACGACTTCACCGAGTTTTTCCCGGCCGAGGACTACCACCAGGATTTCTTCGCCAACAACCCAACCCAGGGCTATTGCCTCGCGGTGGCCGTCCCCAAGGTCAACAAGGTGCGCTCCGGCTTCGCGCAATATCTGACCGTATAACTTCTGCACACATCGCCCGCCCATGCGGTTGTCCACCGAGCGGGGGTTTCTCAGTGTGCTCCAGCGGCGTTCGGGACATCCTCGTTGGAGGCGCCGGTCGCAGGTTGGGACGGCCGGCGCCGTCCACACAACATAAGGAGACACATGAGCGACACCCTCACCATCACCGGGCTCATTGCAACGACGCCACGGCACGTTGTCACGAGCGAAGGACTTCCGATCACGAGCTTCCGGCTCGCATCGTCACAGCGACGGTTCGACAAGGCGGCCTCGGCGTGGGTTGACGCGTCGACCAACTGGTACACCGTCACGGCCTTTCGTCAACTCGCCATCAACGCGGTTCCCTCACTGTCCAAAGGAGACCGCATCGTCGTGTCGGGCCGCTTGCGCGTTCGTGACTGGCAGACCGACGATCGGACGGGAACCAATGTCGAAATCGAGGCCGAAACTCTCGGGCATGACTTGTTTTGGGGGACCGCGGTGTTCACACGATTGGTCGCCCTGGGCGGCGACTCGTCGACAACACAATCGGAAAGCGACACCGAACCCGCACCCGCCGAAGCGGTCGCTGTGGTCTGACCCGACGACCCGCGCTGACCTAGAATGGGGGAATGACCGCACGCACGTTTGTCCTTGCCGCGACCACGGTCATGTCCCTCGCTCTGGGAGGTTGTTCTCTCGGTTCGAACGCCACGCCAGGCGCGAAGTCGACGCCAACCCCTACGGTGTCGGCCGCACCAGCGCCCGTTTTCCTGCCGGACGGCGATGCGCAGGACAACAAAGCCTATTTCGATTGGGCGCTGTCGGCGGTTTCGACTAGTGACCAACAGCAACCGGGTAAAGCGCTCGTTGATTCGCTCGTCAGCGCGGGCTTTCAGAAGAAATCAATTCAGGTCACCGAAGACTTGACGAAAACAAAGCTCCCGGCAGATTCCGTGATTGTGGCCGTTCAAGTAAAGCGGTCGTGCCTCATCGGTCAACGAACGAACGAACGAGAGTATTTCTCTTCAATTGAGAGTGCCCTCAAGACCGGTGGCTGCCTCGTCGGGACCACCAGAATAATTGACTGGTAAAGACTGTGGCTGAATTCATTTACACGATGGTCCGCGCACGTAAAACCGTGGGCGAAAAACTCATTCTTGACGACGTGACGATGTCGTTCTTCCCCGGCGCCAAGATCGGCATGGTGGGCCCGAACGGTGCGGGAAAGTCCACAATCCTCAAGATCATGGCGGGGCTTGACACGCCGTCGAACGGCGAAGCACAGTTGTCGCCCGGTTATTCCGTCGGAATTCTGATGCAAGAGCCCGAACTCGACGAAACGCGCTCGGTACTCGAGAACGTGCAAGACGGGGTTCGTGGCATGTACGACAAACTCGAGCGATTCAGCGCGATTTCACTCCTCATGGGCGAACCGGACGCGGATTTCGATTCGCTCCTTGCCGAGATGGGTGAACTCCAAGAAGCCATCGACCACGCCGACGCATGGGACCTTGATTCGCAACTCGAGCAGGCAATGGATGCGCTTCGGTGCCCGCCGTCGGATTCCGAAATCGGAGTCTTGTCGGGTGGTGAAAAGCGACGCGTTGCGCTATGCAAATTGTTGCTCGAAAAGCCTGACCTTCTTCTTCTCGACGAACCCACCAACCACCTCGATGCCGAGAGCGTCTTGTGGCTCGAACAGCACCTCGCAAAATACCCCGGCGCGGTCATCGCCATCACTCACGACCGGTACTTCCTCGACCACGTTGCGCAGTGGATCGCCGAAGTCGACCGCGGGCGGCTTTACCCCTACGAGGGCAACTATTCGACGTATCTCGAAAAGAAGTCGGAACGACTCGAGGTGCAAGGGAAAAAAGACGCCAAGCTCGCGAAGCGCCTCGCCGAGGAACTCGACTGGGTTCGTTCGAACGCCAAGGGCCGTCAGGTGAAATCCAAAGCTCGTCTCGCGCGATACGAAGAGATGGCGACGGAAGCCGAGCGCACCAAGCGACTCGACTTCGAAGAACTTCAGATCCCGCCGGGCCCGCGGCTTGGTGCTGTGGTCCTCGAGGCAGAAAAAGTCACCAAGGGATTTGGCGATCGTGTGCTGATCGGCAACTTGTCGTTCTCGCTCCCACGAAACGGAATCGTCGGAATCATTGGCCCGAACGGTGTGGGCAAGACGACCTTGTTCAAGACCATCGTCGGGCTCGAGCCGCTCGATTCCGGGTCGCTCAAGGTCGGTGAAACCGTCAAACTGTCGTATGTCGACCAGTCCCGCACGGGAATCGATCCGAACAAGAACGTCTGGGAGGTCGTGTCGGAAGGCCTCGATGTCATCCAAGTCGGAAACGTCGAGATTCCGTCGCGCGCCTACGTCTCGACTTTCGGTTTCAAGGGCCCCGATCAGCAGAAAAAAGCGGGAATTCTCTCCGGCGGAGAGCGCAACCGACTCAACCTCGCGTTGACACTCAAGCAGGGCGGAAACCTCCTCCTCCTCGACGAACCGACCAACGACCTTGATGTCGAAACGCTGTCGTCTCTCGAGAACGCCCTTCTCGAATTCCCCGGGTGCGCCGTGGTCATCACCCACGATCGCTGGTTCCTCGATCGCATCGCCACACACATCCTTTCCTACGAGGGAACCGCAGATGACCCGTCGAACTGGTATTGGTTCGAAGGCAACTTTGAGGCCTATGAAACGAACAAGGT
>JBEGPO010000034.1:0-11198 GCA_041181465.1 Actinomycetota bacterium
AAACTGCCGTGGAAGCACCGCATTTGGGCTGCGGTGCTGAACAAGCAGACGGAGAGATTCGTCAGTGTTGGCTGGTTGTCGTTCCTCGCGGCGAGGTCACCGCAGACGGCCAGAATTACCAGGACGGTGTGACCGGACGCTTGGGTGGGTCTCCTTTGTCGCAGTCCAACTGGGACAATCGCATTGAGTTCCCACTCGGATTCCGTAGCGTCGTATCGAACTGCAGAATTGGCGCGGTCGAGACTCGAACCACGGGCAACGAAATGGTGGCAACGGCGTTCGGATCGTGGCAGTCCGCCATGTGTGCAAAAAAGAACGTCTTCGGATTTTCGATGGTCGGCGACTCCGAATCACGGCGCAACATTGTGAGCGCCACCGCTGGTGCGGCCCGACTTGCGTTCGTGGACAACCCGCTCAGCGCCACAGAGGCCACGGGATCGACGCTCGCCTACGCACCGGCGGTGAAATCAGCATTGACCATCGCGTTCAACATCAACTACACGATCAAGGGTGGTTTTCCGTTGGAGTACAAGGAGGGCCAACAGGTCACCGACATGACACTAAACCCTCGCTTGGTCGCCAAATTACTGACACAGTCCTATCAAGATGACGTTCCGGGGGGCGAACTTCTTCCCTCCCTGTCAACGAACGCCGTCAACCTTCGGCTTGACCCCGAATTCCTCGAGCTCAACCCCGAGTTTGACCAGTTTGTTGAGAGTGCGGAACCTGCCGGGCTGATGGTACCGATTGGTAACGAGGACGTCTTCGCGCAGGTATGGAAATGGATCAAGGCTGACGCCGATGCCAAAGCCTTCCTTTCCGGCACGGCAGATGAGTGGGGGATGGTCGTCAACACCAACTACCAGACCCTTGACATCAATAACGACTTAACAATCAATTCATTCCCCAAAGCCGATTTGGCGACATACCGAGAATCCGAATCCATCCCTGAACCGGGTTTTGGCACATTCGAATTGCGTCCTTACGTAGCTGATCTTCACGATGGTGGTGTCCGAGCATTCCGCGGAGACTCTGGGACCAAGGTTTTTTGGGATGTTCAGAGAACTCCGGCTGCATTTGTATCGGGGGGCGCACAAGAGCTCGGGCGACGCTTCATGCTGACCATCACTGATCTGGCAACGGCCCAGCGCCTCGGACTCTCGACGGCAAAACTCATCAACCCGAACGGTCAACCAGTTGAAGCAACAACCGAATCCATCAACTCGGCGATTTCGGAATTCGTGAAATCAGAGGCCCCGGGGGTAAAGGTTTCGACGGCAGCATTGACGAAGGACGAGTCGTATCCCCTTGCGACCATGACGTATGCCGCAGTTGACGTTTGTCGGGCCACCATTGCTGAGCTAACGTCCTACTCGGCATTTTTGGAATTTATCTCGGGCAAAGGACAAACCATCGGCAACAACGTCGGTGAGATCCCGACCGGCTACGTTCCGCTCGACAAGGCACAAAAAGCCGCGGTGAAAAGTGCCATCAGGGCCATCAACATCGAGGTGGCCAACCCGGTCTGCGCGGAACACATCGAAACCACCACCACGACCACCGATGTCCCAGTGACGACTGTAACGCCGGATGATGACGGAACTCTGGTCACCGAGGTGGCAACTGTTCCAACGGTCACGTTCCCCGTCGACCCCAATTCGGCACTTCGCTATTCGATGATGTCAGCACTCTGCTTTGGAATACCGATGATTGCCGGCGGGCAAACATTGATCCGAAAGGCGAAAACCCTCTAGCGTTCGCTTTGAGTTTGACTGGCGTTCACCTTGTCCGACGAACATAAAGTCATGAGATGGATTGCCGTCTCATCGCCCCTGAACTGACTGCAGGCCGGAGGCGCACCCACGAAAGGAAAACACATGAAATTCACGCTGACGACTAGGTTGGCTGCGGCCACTGGTGTCACCGCTGTTCTTCTCGGAGGTCTTGTTCCTCCGGTAGCACAGGCAGATCCGATTCCCGCAGGTCTGCTTTCTCCCTACGGACAGCTTTCTGGTACTGGTTCGGACACGACACAAGATGTCATGAACGGTATTGCGATCGCTCTCGGTCGCGCTGCGAACGGCGACTGGAAACTCGCGTCGTATGACGCGACGTGGAACGCGGACGCCACCCCCGCCACCCTCGGCACCATTAGAACCAAGAGCGATGGAAACACCGCAATCGGTCGCCCGAACGGTTCCGGCGATGGACTCGAGTCATTGTCCGTTTCAATCGGCCAGACGGCAACTCACACTGGAACTCGCTTCGGCGGCGCCGGGAACACGTGGGCTTCAGACGGCGGCATCAACGACGTCATTGGTGACGTTCAGTTCTCACGCTCGTCTTCGGGGCCGACCGTCGTCACTGACGGCGCGGTTTCCTACGTACCGTTCGCAAAAGACGCATTGGGTTACGCCATTTCTGCGAACTCGGTAATGCCCGCCCTGACTGTTGGTAGCTCGTCCGACGCAGCCAGTGTCGCGGGAGTGACTCCCAGCTCGCTGTGGGCAATCTACAACTGCTCGGCAACTCGCATTATCACCAAGACCGGTGCGACAACCAAACTTGTCAATGACTCCTACACCTTGGCAGATGGCGAATCGTCAACGCGAATTCGCGCCTATCTCCCGCAGTCTTCGTCGGGAACGGCAAAGTTCTGGCAGGGTGCCACTGGAGCTAAATTCGCCAACCCCACTCCCGCAAACCTGTTCAACTGTGTGGAACGCAGGAAGTTTGTCGCGGGAGACGCTGGGGACGTTTCGGGTGGAAACAACACCTTCACGTCGGGCGCGGACTACACCGGTATTGAGGTGCAAGAGCACAGCGGTTTGGCCGTCCAGAACGACCCTGGAGCGATTTCCCCCTTCTCCATCCCGAACTGGGTTGCAATGTCCAAGGGCCTTCCCGGGGTTACCGATCGTCGCTTCACTGCGGTACTCGGGGTACTCAACGGCGTCCCGGCAACGAGGAGCATTGCGGGGACACTTACTCTCAACCCCGACTTCCTCACAAACGCATACACCAGCTACGTCACCCGCACCGTGTACAACGTGGTTCCATACCGCTTGGTCACCGATCCGTCGACTCTTGAATACAAAATGTTCAAGGGCCGTACCTCGCTCGTCTGCTCGCAGAGTTCCGTGATTTCGAACTACGGTTACGGTCTCTTGACCGCAACCTCGGGGGTGAACTCGTGTGGCGACACGTCGCAACGAGCGCTTGCGCCTTCCACGCCGACTGTTTCCGGTGCAACCGGAGTCGCTGACGGCACGAACCTCGAGTATGACTTCGAGGTAACCGGATTCACTTCGAACGGAACCGCCGGGGCAAAGGTGTACGTCGTTGCGACGAGCACGACCACACCCGTCGTGACGTACACCGTGAACTCGACAACCCCGGCAACCATCGCCGCTGGTGCAACCGGAACGACCTTTTCGCTTCCGTACTCGTCCCTGCGGACCGGTTCATGGAAGCTTGGACTCCAGGTCGTGCCGAACCTCCCCGGTATTGCGAGTGTTGTCAAGGACAACAGTGGCGCCGGACTGGTAACCAGATCTGCAGCGACAACGACCATGTCTGCCACCGTTGCGGCTGGCAAGGTAAACGTGTCGGGTTCGGCAGTAGTGCGGGTCACGGCTGCCGCGGGAACCCCCACCGGAACCGTAGCCGTGTACAAGGGTACTTCGGCAACGGGTAGCTCCATCGCAACCGGAACCCTGGTTTCGGGTGCCGTGACAATCACCATCCCGGCGCAGGTAAATAAGGGCAAGGTCCCCTTGTTCTTCGTCTACTCGGGTGACGCAACGAACGCAGCGTCAACCAAGGCTGCATCCTGGACCGTCAAGTAGAGTTAATGCCTTGACGAACCGCAACACCTCGGTGACCTCCGTCCTCGCTTCGGCGGGGGCGGGGGTCGCCACCTTTTTTAAGCGAGGACGACGCGAAATAAACGAACGTGTCCTCGACGCTGCGGATCGTCTTGCAGCACTGAAAGACGATCGGCCGGCTCTGCTCGACCAGGTGGTGGCACAACCGAACCCCAAGCAATCGATGCTTCTGTCGGGAACCACCCTCACTCTTCTCGGCGTCATGTTGTCGGGCTTCATCGCTGACGCCGCGCTTGTTTCTCCTCTTCGGTACGCCCGCGAACAGATCGTGCAAATGGAGGAATTCCGCACCACCCTTGCGAACGGTTCGGCCCCGGTAGGCCAAATGGATGCCAACGGTGATTTATATCCCCTTGGTACCCCCGTCGCGATCATGAATATCCCCGCGCTGAACATGACGGCCGTGGTCGACGAAGGCTCAACCTCGCGCGTGATGCTTGCCGCGCCGGGGCATCGTCGCGATACTGTTCTCCCCGGCCAGCGTGGAGCATCCGTAATCTACGGTCGCCAATCACTCTATGGCGGCCCTTTCGGTGGACTGGCCCAACTTAGAGCCGGAAACACCATTCGCGTGACGACGGGCCAGGGTAAGTCGTTGTACCGCATCAGCGGCGTTCGCAAGGGCGACGCTCCACCCAAGGCTGCGTCGACTGCGCCGGGCACGCTAACCCTCGTCTCAACGACGGGCTTTCCGTTCTTCCCTGACACCGTCATTCGGGTCGATGCAAGCCTCATCAGTACCCCGAAAGAGACCGCGCTCCCCGTGTTGTACGCGGCATCATTGACGCCTGCCGAGAAGATTCTCGGTAGTGATGACAGTGGTTGGCTCCCGTTGCTGCTCATCCTCGAGCTCGGAATCGCTCTCGTGCTTCTCGCTCTCGCGGGCATGCGTTACTGGGGAAGACTTCAGACCTGGGTGGTTGCCGTTCCCACGCTGCTCGCATTAGGTATTGGTCTTGCCGAACAAGTTGTTGTCCTTCTCCCTAACCTGTACTAGAAAAGAAACTCACTATGTCTACATTTGCCGCCTTCGACACCGATTTGCACGCTCCAGCGACCCTGACTGCGGTCGACATTTCCTGCTGGTTCGGCGACCACAAGGTCCTCGAAAAGGTCAACCTGACGATGGAGGCTGGGAAGGTCACGGCCCTGATTGGCCCGTCGGGTTGCGGAAAGTCGACTTTTCTGCGCACCTTGAACCGCATGCACGAACTGGTTCCGAGCGCCGCGCTCGCCGGCGAAGTCCGCCTCAACGAGGACGATATTTACGACGACGGAATCAAGATAACCGACGTTCGCCGCCGGGTCGGTATGGTGTTCCAGAAGCCGAACCCGTTCCCCGCGATGAGCATCCGGGACAACGTGTTGTCGGGATTGACTCTGACCGGCCGCAAGATTTCAGGAAGCGAAGCAGACGACCTGGTTGAAGAGACCCTGGCCAAGTCTGGGCTGTGGACCGAGGTTAAGGATCGACTTCGCAACGCCGGCGGAAGCCTCTCGGGTGGTCAGCAACAGCGTCTGTGCATTGCTCGCTCGCTCGCCGTTCGTCCGTCGGTCCTATTGATGGACGAGCCCTGTTCGGCTCTTGACCCCACGTCGACGCGACGCATCGAGCAGACGATTCAGGAGCTGTCTACCGAGGTCACCATTGTCATCGTCACGCACAACATGCAGCAAGCCCAGCGTGTCTCGGATGATTGCGCGTTCTTCCTTGCCGAGGCGGGAACACCCGGCGGAATCGTCGAAGCGGGTCCGACTGAACTCATGTTCTCGGTTCCTCAAGACCCCCGGACGCTCGACTATGTTCACGGCCGATTCGGATAACGAGACGCCTCGACTGATAGTGTCGTTCCCCATGGGGCGACATATCCGCAGAGTCGCGGTGTTCGTCGCGTTCGCCGCAATTCTCGCTGTGAGTGGCTGCGCTCCGTCGGTTGATAGTGGCCCGTTGAACGGTGAGCCCGGGGCGGGATCAACGATTCCGACGCCGATTCCGACGCCGTCGATCGCTCCACGTGATGACGAGCGTCCTTACGACTCCGCCGACCCCACCACGTGGACCGATCGGCAACTCGTCGCCCAGACGATTTTTCAGTGTGTGTCAGTGTCGAACATTGGTGCGCTGTCGAACGCGGTTCGCAAAGGCCTCGGTGGAGTAGTGTTCCTTGGCGGTGTTGCACCGAACAATCTTTCTCAACAGATCACGACATTGGTTGCGCGTTCGGGTGACGGTGTTCCGCCGATCATCGCGAGCGACGAGGAAGGCGGGGCCGTCCAACGTCTCGCTGACGCGATTTACCCGCTTCGATCAGCGGAAACCATGGGAACCTGGTCTGACGCTGAGGTCACCCGCACTGCCGCGAAGTATGGGAAGGCGATGAAGAAACTCGGCGTCGACATGGCATTCTCGCCCGTTGCTGATCTCAACAGCCCCGGACACTTCATCGGAGGTCAGTCGCGAGCGTTCTCTTCCACCCCGTCGGGTGCCGCGCGTTCGGTGATTGCCTGGGCGACGGGACTCGAATCAGTCGGCGTCGCACCCGTCATCAAGCATTGGCCCGGCCACGGACGCGCGACCGACACTCACTATTCACCGGGCATCATTCCGGCCTATGGTCAACTCCAGAAATCCGACCTCGTACCGTTCGATCGAGCGATCGCGGCGGGCTTCACCGCCGTGATGGTCGGTCACTTGGAATCGAAAGGGCTAACGGAACGCGGGGTTCCGGCGAGTCGCTCGCCGAAGGCGCTCGCGATTCTTCGCAATCAAATCGGGCTAGACGGCCTGATTATCACCGACTCGCTGTCAATGGGGGCCGCGCTCGTCGGAGTCAATAATCGC
Source organism: Actinomycetota bacterium (assembly GCA_041181465.1). GTDB lineage: Bacteria > Actinomycetota > Actinomycetes > Actinomycetales > Microbacteriaceae > MWH-TA3. The sequence goes on from JBEGPO010000034.1 coordinate 6,730, forward strand.
TCGGGTGAGGTGGTTCGCTCGTCTCTCGATGCGGGCGTGGATGTCGCGTTAATCTGCAGCGGGCCCTCGAATATCGTGGAGCGCGTTGTTGCACAAATGTCTCCGGACGGACTCACCCGCGACGAATTGATTGACAAAGTGAAACGCATATTGGCGTGGAAGAAACGGTTTGGCGTAATCGACTAGCGGATTTGCCGCCGGCTATTCGAAGTGCCCGAGCGGGTGAACCGGAAGGATTTCGCCCTTACGGGGCTTTCGGCGCGAGGGCCACTCCGCAATCAGCATTGCCGCAATCATGATGCACCCGCCGATGATGGTGCGAACGGCGAGCGTTTCTTGGCCTACCGCGACCGCGAGGCCCGCAGCCCAGGGGACCTCGGCGGTGAGGATAATCGCGACCCGAGACGAGTCCATTTTGGACTGCGCCCACGTTTGCAGAAGGAACGCGAGAGCGGTCGCGAACACCGCGGTGATGAGCACCGCGAACCAGACGTCGGCATCCGGCGGGGCGACATATCCGTCACCGTCGGCGAAAGTCAGGACGGCGGTGAAGATCGCCACGACGATGATCTGAACGACCGTGAGAGCGTAGGAATCGTTGCCAGGAGCCCAGCGACCCAAGACAACGATGTGGAGAGCGAAAAAGAGTGCCCCCACGATGATCCAGATTTCGCCGACGCCGATCCCGAACGAGTTCAACGAGATAATCCCGAGCCCGGTTAACCCGAGAACAGCGGCGATGATGACCTTGCGGTTGAGCGGTTGCCGAAAGAGCAGCCACGCGAGTAACGGTGTTCCGACCACGTAGAGGCCCGTAAGGAATCCCGTGATTGCGGCCGTCGCGTAGTGCAGTCCGATGGTTTGTGCGACATAGCCGACAGAGAGGACGACTCCCGCGACGCCTCCGGCCCACCACACTCGCGGAGTGATGTTCGACAGGACCGACGGACGAACGAGTATCAGGATGATGGCCGCGATGACGAACCGAGTCGCGAGGAAGTCCGGTACTGGCTGACGCTCGATCGCGGGCTTCATGAGTACGAACGACGCTCCCCACGCTGCGGTCACAACAAATAGGGCGAGGACGGCAAGTCGGGTATCTGCGCTCGGAGTCCGATTCACGAACGTTTGTTTTTTCGTCCGCGTGCCACAGAATTCACCATCGACGGGAACACCAGGCCGTGCATCGGCCACACGAGCCACCAGTAGATGTGTCCGGCGAGCCCGCGCGGCGCAAAAAAGGCGCGTTGCGTAACCTTCGCCCCAGTGCCCGCGGCCTCGACCGTGAATTCTAGCCAGGCCAAGCCTGGATTGCGCATCTCGGCGCGAAGGCGAAGTACGTTCGGTGGCCGCAACGACTCGACGCGCCAGAAATCGAGCGCTTCGCCCTCGACCAGGTGGTTCGGATCGCGACGCCCCCGACGAAGACCGGGCCCGCCGACGAGGCGGTCCAGCAGCCCGCGCGCTTCCCACGCCCAACTGGCCGTGGAATAGCCGTTATCGCCACCGATTGACTCGACGCGCTTCCACACCTCATCAACCGAGTCGGTGCTCTGGGCGATGCGAATGTCTTGATACAGCGTGCCACCGGCCCATTCGGGGTCGGTTGGGAGGGGCTCCGAGGGTGCACCGGGAAGGGACGCATCGGACCAACGGGTGTCGACGTGAGCGTCCTTGATCTTTGCCAGTGCAAGCACCACGGCGCGGTCGAATGTCGTCAGCCCGGATTTGGGGTCGGGAATCAGACGCCGGATGTCGTCGTTGCGAGCCACGACTTCGTTCTTCAGGCTTGCGACGAGTCTGCGGGCGAGCGTGTACGGCACTGGCGTCACGAGCCCGACCCAGCCGCTCGAGAGCCTCGGCGTCAGAACCGGCACAGGGATGATGATTCGTGGGCGGAGGCCCGCCGCGGCCGCGTAGTGCTCCATCATTTCACGATAGGTGAATACATCGGGCCCGCCGATGTCGTAGTCGCCCGATACGGAATCAGGCAGCGCTGCGGCGCCAACGAGGTATCGAAGTACGTCTCGGACCGCGATGGGCTGGATTCGCGAATTCACCCATTTGGGGACCGTCATGATCGGGAGGCGCTCGGTGAGATAGCGCAGCATCTCGAACGACGCAGAACCCGAACCAATGACGACCCCCGCTCGTAATTCGATGGTGGGGACGCCGCTGTTCTGCAAGATGTCACCGGTGTCGGCCCGGGACTGAAGGTGCGGAGACAACGTCGAATCAGCGTCGGCCATTCCGCCGAGGTACACGATTCGCGAGACACCTGCGGCGAGACATTCTTCGCTGAACAGTGTCGCGACGAGACGTTCTTCCTCCTCGAAGTTCTGGGGTGACATGAGGGCGTGCAGCAGGTAATACGCGACGTCAACCCCCGCGACCGCCCGAGTCAGGTCGTCACGGTTGGTGGCGTCACCGTCGACAACCTCGACCTTCTCGATCCAGGGGTGAAAGCGCAAGCGCTCGGCGTGGCGGGCCATGACACGGACGCGATAGCCGTGAGCGAGTAGTTCGCGAACCAGGCGGCCACCAATGTAACCCGTCGCCCCGGTGACGAGACACAACGCGGGCAATCCGCCGTCTCCACGGCGCAGGGGAAGGTCTGAAGTGATTTCACTGGGCACAATTCGATAGTAGAGCGTGCGGTATCGTCACAAGGTGCCTACGTTGAATATTTCCTCGGAAGTCGCCCGCGCGCTTGCGGACAACACGCCCGTCGTCGCCCTCGAATCGACGATTATTTCGCACGGACTGCCTCGCCCGCGTAACCGTGAAGCCGCCCTCGAGTTTGAACAAATTCTGCGGGACAAGGGAGTCGTCCCGGCGACAATCGCGGTCATCGACGGCGTTCCGACCGTCGGCCTCGACGCCAAGGGGCTCGCCACCATCGCCAATAAGGACATCGCCAAGGCGAGCGTTCGAGACCTGCCGATCTTGATGGCTAAGGGAGAAAGCGGCGCAACGACGGTTGCCGCGACCGCTCATATCGCCGCTCAAGCTGGGATTCGCGTTTTTGCAACCGGCGGACTTGGTGGCGTTCATCGTGGGGCAAACGAGACGTTCGACGAATCCGCCGACCTGTCCACCCTTGCCGTGACCAACATTTCGGTCGTGTCAGCGGGAGTGAAGTCGGTTCTCGACATCGCCGCGACACTCGAACGGCTCGAAACGCTCTCGGTTCCCGTCATTGGGTACGGAACGACGGCGTTCCCCGCCTTTTGGTTGACGGACAGCGGATTCACGCTCGACTGGTCGGCCGCGGACGCAACCGAGGTCGCCGCCATCATGAAGGCGCACGATGACACGGGACACGGTCAGGGTATCGTCGTCGCGAACCCGATACCCCGCAAACAGCAGTGGGACCCGTCAGAACACGACCGCGTGTTGTCGGAAGCATTCCTGGCAGCGGAACAGGCCGGAGTGCGCGGTAAAGCGGTCACGCCGTTCCTTCTCGGGTACATCGTCGAGGCGTCGGGCGGACGAAGCCTCGAGGTCAACCTTGATTTGGCGCGAAACAATATCCGAGTCGCGGGTGACATCGCGACCGCGTGGTGTCGACTCAGCGCATGACGTCACAAGGAACGATTGTTGTCGTCGGTGACGTCATTGATGACATCATCGTTCGTCCGCGGGGTGCGATTCGCACGGACACCGACACTCCTTCATTCATTGAGCGACACCCTGGGGGTTCGTCGGCAAACACTGCCGCCTGGCTCGGTTACATCGGTGCGGACGTGCATTTCTTTGGGCAGGTCGGTGAGACCGACAACGCGCGGCACACTCGCGAGCTGGAGAAATTCGGCGTCAACGCCCACCTGCACAGCGACACGGAGCGTTCGACGGGAACAATCGTCATCATCGTCGAGGGCGACAAGCGAACGATGTTGACCGACCGGGGCGCAAACGTCAACTTCGACCTTGACACCATCCCGCAGGACCGCATCGCCATCGCCGAATATCTTCACTTCACGGGCCACACCATCATCGACGAGCAGAAGCGCGAGTCCGTTGTGCAACTCATCGAGCGAGCGTCTGCCCACGGCGTGACCGTGAGTATCGATCCGGCCTCGGCGGGTTTCATCACCGATTTCGGTGTCGACGAATTTCTGCAGCTCTGTGCCGGTGCACACATCCTGCGCCCGAACGAGGACGAAGCGCGAGTCCTGTCCGGGCTCGACGACGTCGAAGCGGCAACTGTCAAACTGACCGAATTCTTCCCGCTCGTCGTGACGACGTGCGGTCGTGACGGCGTCGTCATCGGGCAACGGGGCGATGAGGTCGTTCGCGTTCCCGTCGAACCCGTCGACGTCGTTGACCCCACGGGCGCGGGGGATTCCTTCAACGCAGGTTTGTTGGCGGGTCTGGCGCGCGGATTGACGCCGCTTGACGCCGCTCGTGCTGCCGTGGTTGTCGCCGTCGAGGCGGTTACTGCGGTGGGCGCTCGCCCCGCATAGTCG
>JBEGPO010000035.1:0-6503 GCA_041181465.1 Actinomycetota bacterium
CCAGCAAGGGTGCATTCCTTGACCCCCGTGCCGACGAACGACGCGCCGTGATTACGAAGGAGCACTGCGTCGGACCCACCCAATGACGCGGCGTGGGCTTCTCCCAGAGCGCGGGTGTCAATGAGGTTGGACGTCAACGTGAAGTGGGGTACGCCGTGCTCCTCAAACCAGACACCTTCGTTGCTGTATGCGCGAAGGGCTTGCCCCGTCGCCGAAAGGATAATTGCGTTGAACGGATGCGAGTGGCCAACGACGTTGATGTCTGGCCGTGCGAGCATCATCTCGGTGTGAAGAGGCCATTCGAGGTGTCGGAGTCCCGTGCCCTCGAGTACATTCCCGTCCCAATCGATGAGGATGAAATCCCCTGGTTGAACCTCTTCAAAGCCGAGGTTGCCGCGCTTGAGCCATGCGCCACGACCCTCCGGATCTCGAAAAGAGAGATGCCCCATCGACATATCGCCGTGGTCTTCCATCTCAAGAATCCGATGCGCCCGAGCGAGGTCGTCGAGAATGTCGACGACAGCAGGTGACGGCGAAATCGGCTTGAGTCCAGTCATGGTGTGCCTCTCTACGTTTGTGGGCTAGGCCTGAGCGGCGGCGACGTCGGCGGCGGTTAGCCCACCGACACGGTTGAACGGTCGTGGTCCGCTCGACACCGCGACGCAAATGACAAATTCGTTTGCCTTGGGACCGTCGGGGATAGTCAACGTTATTGCGTCATAGTGCGAACGCACATAGACCTCGTCTTTATACGCGAGAGGAATATCCAATTGCACACCGGGGCCACCCATCTTGCTGGCAGAGGAGATCCATGCTTTACCTCCACCGATCGCCTCGCGAAATGCGTCACCGAACACGGTCGTGATGCACGCGACGACGTGTTCCTGGGCGCTATCCGCGCCAGCGATTCCGCCTTTGCCATAACCTTCGACGGCAAGTCCGCCCAGCAATTCGAGTGCGCGTCGCCCGAGTTCCAGCCCGAGAATCGCGCTGTGTTCGGTCAACGAGGACAGATCCTCGCGGAATCCTTCCCCCGCAAACGGGTCGGTGATGACGGCACCCACGGCGGCTTTGATCAAGGGCTGATCAAGGCGCTTCCCCCGAAGCTGGCGGGTCTCGGTCACAACCGAGTGGTAGGACTGGATTGCGTAGTACTTGTCAACGTCGGAAATCATGTGACACTAGCCTCTCGCCGTGGGATCGTAAATAGCCGTCTCGAGCATCTCGGTCGTGAACTGGTTGCCCTTTGACATACTGCGGGTCTCGGCGAAATACGCCGAGCGAGACTGACAGCGATCGGTGATTCCCCTTTCTTGCGCTTCCCAGGCCACGAGATCCGCGGCAAGGTCGCCGGTAGATTCGCTCGCGGTGATTGCAAGCGTGTACGCGTTTCCCATTGCACATCCCGCCCCTTGCGCAAGCGCCGGGCACATCGCGTGGGCGCTGTCACCAACGAGGGCGACGACCCCGTTGGTCCAGGTGTCGAGAACGTTGGTCTGGTAACCGTCATAGCGGCCGTGAATATTGGCAGCCGGACTCAGGATTGGCTCGAGGTGTGGGAAGTTTTCGACCCAGACATCGAGGTTGATCGGAACGGCAGAACCTTCCTTGTCATCGACCGGTGACATGAGTGCGATGTAAAGTTCGTCGTCATTACAGGGAACATAGAGAACCCGAAGCACACGGGGCTCGAAGTTCCAGAAGTCGATGACGTTGTCCCATTCACCCGGACCGAGAAGCTCCTTGTTGCGAGGGACGATGAGGCGCGTGATGCCGTCGCGCGACTTCGTACGGGTCTGCTCGAATCCGATTGAATCGCGAACCTTGGAGAGAACGCCGTCAGCGCCGATGACGAGATCAGCGGCCCGCACTTCGCCCGACGCCAGCGTGACGGAGCCACTCGGGTCGGCCGTGACTACCTCGGAGTCGACTTTTAATTCGACGCCGGCCTTCGCGGCCGCCTCAACCAGAACCTCGTGGAGCGCTTGGCGTGTCATGCTCCGCCACGGCAACCCATCGAACGTTTCTTTGGAAACCGTCACGTTCTGGCTGCGGGTCTCATAGAACGGAGGAACCATCGATCGCGACTCGAGGGCGTCATATGCACCGATGGCTTTCAGCACCTGAAGGCTGTTGTTCCACAAAACGATTCCCGCACCGAACGGTCGGAGTTCGGCTGATTTCTCGTGAATGGTGACGGTCCAGCCCTTTTGCGCGAGCACAGTGGCCACGGTAAGTCCCGCGAATCCAGCCCCAACCACCTCTGCGTGACGAGTTTCGTTGCTCATTAGGTCGCTGCTCTCTGTAGGGTGTCGTCAGTTGAGACGACCCATTGTGCACATTCTACTTCTGGTAATTTGTATATGTCAATAGATATTTATCATCATTTACAAATAAAACGCCACTTTTGGCAACATCAATCGTCGCAAGGTCAGACCATGTATGGCGTTCTTTAGTGGCGAGTGTGGCCGCCGTCAACGACGATCGTCGATCCGGTGACCCAGCGCGCTTCTTCCGACGCAAGGAAAGCAACCGTCGGTGCGATGTCCTCCGGCATTCCCCTGCGCGGAATGGCCTGCATCGGGACAACATAGTCGAAGCCGTGGCGGTGCTCACCCGCCATGACGCCCTCGCTCTCGGTAAGTCCGGGGGCAACTGCGTTCACCGTGATTCCAAACTTGCCAATCTCGCCTGCGAGGGCGCGGGTGAAACCAATAACCGCACCCTTCGACGCCACATAGTGTGCGAGGTTCGGGGTGCCCGCAACGAAAACGTTCGACGCGATGTTGATGATTCGACCATAACCGGCTTCTCGCATGACATCGCCGACCGCGCGGCACATGAGGAAGAGTCCGTCGACGTTCACCGACATGACTCGGCGCCACTCGGTGAAGTCAATGTTTTCCCAGGGAATGAACGGCACGACGGCAGCGTCGTTGACAAGAATGTCAATTCGACCATATTCCGCCATCACGGTCTTGACGAGATTTGCGACGGACTTTTCGTCACTCACGTCGGTCGCGACTGCAAGCCCACCGAGCTCCTTGGCTGTTGCCTTCGCTTTGATCTCGTTGATGTCGGCAATCACGACGACAACGTCATCCTCGGCGATGCGTTTCGCGATCGCCTTGCCAATTCCTTGGGCCGAACCCGTCACAATCGCGACGCGCTTCTCTGATGTGCTCATGGTCTAGTTCCTCTCGCGTGCATGAATAGAAGGGGTGGGGCGTTATTTGCCGCCATAGAATTCCGGCGCTTTTTTCCAATCGACAAACGGAACCATGTCATGCGAGGGGAACAGATCGGCCCCCAAGGTCTTCGCAAGATACTTGAGTCGTCTGATCGACTCGACGGACGCCACGGGGTCAAGGTGGAAGCCCGCGATAACTTCTTTCTCGAGACTTTCCAGGGTGTACGCAGCGTCTCCCGCGAACAACATCGGTTTCGAGTTCTTCATTTCGATGAGCATCGAATAGTGTCCAGCAGTGTGCCCCGGCGTCTCGAACAGACGAATTCCCGGAAGGATGTGATAATCGTCACCCGAGATGAGTTTGTAGTTCGCCGTCGAGTCGAATGACTTGTCCGAGTACCCGAGTCGCTCAAAGGGTTCCGGCGCCCGCAAGTGAGCGACCTCGGCCTTATGAACCACCGTCGTGGCTTTCGTCAAAATCTTGTTCCCACCAACGTGATCAAAGTGGAAGTGCGAATTGATCATGAGGTCAACGTCGGTCGGTTTGAAACCGGCGATTTTCAGTTGCCCTTCGAGGGACTGCTCTTTCGTTTGCTCGGGGAGTTCGAACGGGAGAACTTTCTCGACGTGGTCGAGGTCAAACCCAGAGTCGTACAACACGAGCGCGTCGGGGTGCTGAACCAGAACGCTATAGACGGGAAAACGGACAGGCGTTCCGATGTCGAAGTGCCACAGAACCTGCGATCGGTCGATGACGAGACTTCCATGATTGAGTAGAAATACCTTGAGGTCTGCCATTGTCGTACTCCTCCTTGAGTAGGTCCTGCAGGGGACTCTCGCCGCAACGAGCTCAGCGAGGTAATTATTACAAACAACGCATTTGAATTCATTATCTAAAAACTTGCATCATATGTCAAGCAAACGTCACCCAGCGAGCATGACGGTTGTCACTGCTACGGGGTCTCGAACGAATTGGTGCCGGTGTAGGGCACCCAGACATAGCAATAAGACAAAATCGGCTCCCGATCAAAATCGCCATTGCACTTCATGTCTTTGAAGCGATTAACCCCGTCCAGCACATAGTGCACCCGGCAAATTGACTGGAAAACACTCGGATAACCCTTAGCAGCGAGCAGCATGTCTCGCGGATTCTGGCAATCGGGGACACCGACAATCCCATCGACCGATGCGTCTCGAGCGGAAAACGATTGAATGAGACGAAGCGCTTCCGCGTTCTGAGGATCCGGTGCGGCACACCCCGACACCGCGCACGCCACCAGGGCGATGATTCCGAGGGTCGAGGTCAGTCGTGCGAACATTGCATGACGCTAACACAGGTCAGCGTCAGCATGCCAAGTACCAGGGCTGCCCGTCCGACCGTTTCGGACGAGCCGGTCTTAGCGAGTTCTTTTTTGTCATCGGTTGTGGTGTGTGCTTCAGTATGGAAGTGCCTAGGGTGAATACATGGCAAAAGTGCTCAAATCTCTTCCGATCGGAGAAAAGGTCGGTATCGCGTTCTCTGGTGGACTGGACACCGCGGTTGCGGTCGCCTGGATGCGGCACAAAGGCGCGATCCCCTTCGCCTATACGGCGAACTTGGGCCAATACGACGAGGACGACATCGACTCGATCCCCGAACGTGCGATGGTTTATGGCGCTGAGATCGGACGACTCATCGACTGCCGCCAGTCGCTTGCTTCCGAGGGACTCGCGGCGATCGCGTGTGGCGCGTTCCACATTCGCACTGGCGGTAGGGCGTACTTCAACACCACTCCCCTTGGACGCGTCGTTACCGGCACGCTGTTGGTTCGCGCGATGCGCGACGACGGAGTCGAGATTTGGGGAGACGGCAGCACCTACAAGGGAAACGACATCGAACGGTTCTACCGCTACGGACTTCTCGCGAACCCCAACCTGCGCATCTACAAGCCCTGGCTGGATGCGGACTTCGTCAGTGAACTCGGTGGTCGGCGTGAAATGTCGGAGTGGTTGACAGCCCGCAACCTGCCCTATCGCGCCTCACAGGAAAAGGCCTATTCGACCGACGCGAACATGCTCGGGGCGACGCACGAGGCGAAGACCCTCGAACACCTCGATACCTCGTACGAAACCGTTGAACCGATTATGGGCGTGAAGTTCTGGGATCCGGCGGTCGTCATCAAGACAGAAGACGTCACCGTCACCTTCCGTCAAGGTCGTCCCGTCGCTATCAACGGAAAAGACTTCGCAAATGACGCCGTGGGCGTCATCATGGCGGCGAACGAGATCGGCGGTCGCCACGGACTCGGGATGTCCGACCAAATCGAGAATCGCATCATCGAGGCAAAGAGCCGCGGAATCTACGAAGCGCCGGGCATGGCGTTGTTGCACATCGCATACGAGCGTCTGTTATCTGCGATTCACAACGAGGACACGATGGCCGCGTATGCGGCAGAGGGTCGCCGCATGGGCCGGCTGTTGTACGAAGGTCGGTGGCTCGACCCGCAGACGCTCATGTTGCGCGAATCGCTGACCACGTGGGTTGCCTCTGCGGTCAACGGTTCCGTCACTCTTCGACTTCGTCGCGGGGATGATTACACGATTGTCAACACGCTGGGCGACGGCTTCAGCTATCACCCGGAGAAGCTTTCGATGGAACGCACCGAGAGCGAAGCGTTCGGTCCGACCGATCGCATCGGTCAGCTCACGATGCGGAACCTCGACATTGAAGACACGCGGGCCAAACTCGACCTCTACCGTCAACAGGGGCAACTCGACGGCGGTCAATTCGATCTGACCTAATTCAGTGGGGGCCCCTTCGATAGGCTAAACGAATGGCAGCGAACGACTATCTCAACGACAAGCGCTTCATCGTGTGGCTCGACCTCGAAATGACGGGTCTGAACATCAACACCACCGAACCAGGCAAGCGCGATGACGAGATCGTCGAAATTGGGGTCATTGTGACCGACGGCAACCTCGTTCCGCAAGACAAGGGGCTGCAACTCGTCATCAAGCCGACCGACGCCGCCATGGCAAACATGGGAAGTTTCGTTCGAAACATGCACGACAAGAGCGGGCTGTTGCCCCTCATTAAAGACGGAGTCTCGGTAGCCGAGGCGGAAAAACAAGTCCTTGCGTACATCACGACGCACGTCCCCGTTCGTCAAACCGCTCAGATGGGCGGCAACACCATTCACATGGATCGTCGTTTCTTGGCCAAATACATGCCGTCCGTCGAAGACTGGGTGCACTACCGGAATGTCGACACCTCGACGATCAAAGAAGTGCTGTTTCGATGGTTCCCCTACGTCGTCGAGGCAGCCCCCGAGAA
>JBEGPO010000036.1:0-2902 GCA_041181465.1 Actinomycetota bacterium
TCGACGGCAGTGATGCGATTGCTGACTGGCCGCTGTTGAACGCGCTGCTCAACACCGCGAGCGGCGCGACTTGGGTTTCCCTCCACCACGGCGGTGGTGTCGGTATCGGACGCTCGATTCACAGTGGCCAGGTGCTCGTCGTTGACGGCACCGATCTCGCCGCCGAAAAGGTGTCCCGGGTGTTGGTTAACGATCCGGGTTCCGGAGTCATGCGCCACGTTGATGCGGGGTACGAACGAGCCGCCGAGGTAGCGCGCGAGCGCGGTCTTCGCGTTCCGATGTGGGAGATTTGAGTAGCCTGACGTCATGACCACTCTGCTTCGCAACATCGGCGAACTCGTCACGAACGACCCGACGTGGGGTGACCGCTACGGAATCCTCAACGACGCGGCCATCGAGTGGGTGGACGGAATTGTCACGTGGGTCGGCCTCGATACCGATGCCGCATCACGCGTGAACACCAGCACCGAAGTCCTCGATGCTGGCGGACGAGCGGTGATTCCGGGGTTCGTCGATTCACACACTCACCTCGCTTTCGCGGGCGAACGCTCGCTGGAGTTCGCGGCTCGAATGGTCGGCGGTTCATACAGTGCAGGCGGAATCACCACCACCGTTGCCGCAACGCGCGAGGCGAGTGATGCCGAACTGCGCGAACTCATTCGTGGACGCATCGCCGAGATGCGCACGCAGGGCACGACGACCGTCGAAATCAAAACCGGCTACGGACTCACCGTCGAACACGAGGTTCGCTTGGCGCGGATCGCCCGCGAGTTCACCGACCACGTGACGTTCCTCGGAGCACACGTCGTCCCCGCGGAATATCTCGGACGGACCGACGACTACGTCGATCTTGTCTGCGGTGACATGCTCGATGCCGTCCACCCTTTTGTCACCGCAATCGATGTTTTTTGCGAAGACGGCGCGTTCTCTGTTGACCAGTCCCGGCGAATCCTCGAAGCAGGTGCAGCGCGCGGATTGCGGACACACATTCACGCCGCGCAACTCGGGCCGTCCACCTCCGTCCTAATGGCTATTGAATCCGAGGTCGCGAGCATCGACCACGGAACGTTCGTCACCGACGTCGACGTGCACGCTTTGTGTAAATCGGGTGCTGTGCTGACACTGTTGCCCGGCGCTGATTTCTCGACACGCCAGCCCTATCCCGACGCTCGCCGATTCCTTGATGCGGGAGTCACCGTCGCGTTGGCGACCAACTGTAATCCCGGTTCGTCGCACACGACGTCGATGGCATTCTGCATCGCAATTGCGGTGCGCGAGATGGGCATGACACCCTCAGAAGCTCTGTGGTCGACTACCGTGGGCGGTGCGCAATCGCTGGGCATCACCACTGTGGGGAACCTTGCGGTGGGATCACTCGCACACGTCGTCGAATTGGACGCACCGAACCACATCCACCTCGCGTATCGTCCAGGCGTCAACCTCGCTCGACGCGTCTGGAGTTAGCGCTCCGCTAGTCCCGCGAGGGCTTCGAGGACGCACAGCGCGGTGAGTCGAATCGTGCGGCCGTCCTCGGTGTCGGCCCCGGCATCGACCTCGGCGAGGTCGATGGTCGAGACCCGGTCATCGCGCGCGAACCCGCGAGAGAATTGGCGCATCTCGTAGGCGCTGATTCCGCCAGGGATAGACGCAGGGCAGGCCGGCGCCACAGAGCGGTCACACGCGTCAACGTCGAGGTCAACGTGAATTGGGCCACCATCCGCACCCGCGATGGCGAGGGCTTCGTGAACAACCGCATCGACCCCACGCCGGGCAACGTCATCACGCGTGATTACCGTGACCCCCCAATCGCGCACTCGGCGCAGGTAGTCGGTCGAGTTGGCGAAATCCGCGATCGCGATCTGCACCACGCGGGCGGGGTCGACCCCGAAATCTTGGATGAGTCGGCGGACGGGCGAGCCGTTGCTCACACCGTCGCGAACGTCAAGATGAGCATCGACCGTGATGAGCCCAGCGGTGGCAATCTGATCGCCCCACGCGGCAACCGCCACGGGTACCGTGAGCGCGTTGTCGCCACCGATAGCGACGAGCAGTCGGGTTCGGGAAACGGCCTCGGCAATCACGCGAATCGCGCCGGCTTCGTCACCGTCAGGGTCAACGACGTCGCCAAAATCATGTCGCACGAGCGTCGCCGCTGTCAGGATGTCATCGCCAGACTGAAACGCCTCGGAATAGCGCGGAAGAACTTCGCGGACTGCGGCTGGTGTCAGGTTGGTAGAACCAGGGGTGATGGACGTCGAAAACGTCGGCACACCGATGATTCCAAAATCTACGTCGCCGTCAGGCGCACTCCACCCGCCCGCGCGGGGCCAGAGAGGGTCGTGTGAGAGTGCCATAAAGGCAAGGGTATCGCGCCCGCGATTTACCGGAACGCCTCTTCGCCGGTCAAGGCGCGACCAACCACCAGTGCGTGAACCTCGTCGGTGCCTTCGTAGGTTCGAACCGACTCGAGGTTCATCATGTGGCGCATGATTGGATAATCGGCCGTGACACCGTTTCCACCGAGGATCGAACGAACCGTCGAGACGATTCCAACCGCTTCGCGAACGTTGTTAAGTTTGCCGACCGAAATCTGGTCGTGAGTCAATGTTCCTGCATCCTTGAGTTTGCCGATGTGGTGCGAGAGCAGCACTCCCTTTTCAAACTCGAGGAAGCAATCGGCGAGCTTGGTCTGCGTGATTTGCGTCGCCGCGAGGGGCTTGCCGAAAAGGATGCGCTCTTTCGAGAACGTCACCGCGACGTCGATGGCGGCACGAGCGGCGCCCATGACTCCCCAGACAATTCCGTATCGCGCCTCGTTGAGGCACGAGAACGGCGCTCCGAGTCCTTTGGCCAACGGAAGGCGAAGAGACTCGGGAACACGAACGTTCTCGAGGTCGATGTC
>JBEGPO010000037.1:0-11294 GCA_041181465.1 Actinomycetota bacterium
GCGCGTTGGTGAGGGTGCAACCCTTCGCAAACTCAAGCACTACGCAGACGTCGTCAACTCGCTTGAGGACGTCTTCGCAAAGCTATCCAATGAGGAATTGCGTGATGAAACCGTCCAGTTCCGCGAGCGCTATTCGTCCGGAGAGTCACTCGATGACCTGCTACCAGAGGCGTTTGCCGCCGTGCGCGAGGCATCGAAACGTACCCTTGGTTTCCGCCACTACGACGTTCAGATAATGGGTGGTGCCGCCCTTCACCTTGGCAATATTTCTGAAATGAAGACGGGTGAAGGGAAAACGCTCGTTGCCACCCTGTCCGCCTTCCTCAATGCAATCCCTTCGCGAGGGGTTCACATCATCACAACGAACGATTACCTGGCGTCCTACCAGTCGGAGCTGATGGGTCGAATTTTTCGCATGCTGGGAATGTCGGTCGGTTGTATCCTCGCCAATCAATCGCCTGAGGTGAGGCGCCAGCAATACAACGCCGACATCACATACGGCACGAACAACGAATTTGGTTTTGATTACTTGCGTGACAATATGGCGTGGCAACGCCCGGACATGGTTCAGCGCGGACACTTCTACACCATCGTTGACGAGGTCGACTCGATCCTCATTGACGAAGCGCGCACCCCGCTCATCATTTCCGGTCCTGGATCCGACGAGGCGAACCGGTGGTTCGGTGAATTTGCAAAAATTGCCGAGAAACTCGTTCGAGATGTCGACTATGAATTCGACGAGAAAAAACGTACCGTAGGCGTTCTGGAGGACGGAATTTCCAAAGTTGAGGACTATCTCGGAATTGACAATCTCTACGAATCAGCGAACACGCCGCTCATTTCGTTCCTCAACAATTCAATTAAAGCGAAAGAACTGTTCCGCCGTGATAAGGACTACGTCGTCATGAATGGCGAAGTTGCCATCGTTGACGAACACACTGGTCGAATCCTGTCGGGCCGCCGATACAACGAAGGTGTTCACCAAGCCATCGAGGCTAAAGAGGGTGTCGAGGTCAAGGCCGAAAACCAGACGCTGGCGACGGTGACGTTGCAGAACTATTTCCGTCTCTACGAAAAACTATCGGGAATGACGGGAACCGCCGAAACCGAAGCCGCCGAGTTTGCCTCGACGTACAAACTGGGTGTCGTGGCGATACCAACGAACCGCCCGATGATACGACTCGACAAGTCTGACTTGATTTATGCCTCTGAGGCCGCGAAGTACCGCCAGGTTGTCGAGGACATCGCCAAGCGTCACGCGAAGGGCCAGCCGGTCCTTGTAGGAACCGTGTCGGTCGAGAAGAGCGAAAACCTGTCGAAACTGCTGGCAAAGCGCGGAATTAAGCACGAGGTGCTCAACGCGAAGAACCACGCGCGTGAAGCGGCAATTGTCGCAGAGGCCGGGCGCTTGGGTGCTGTGACGGTTGCCACCAACATGGCGGGTCGCGGTACCGACATCATGCTCGGTGGAAACGCTGAATTTATCGCGGTGACGAAACTTCACCAGGCGGGGCTCAACCCGACCGAAAATCCAGAGGAATTCGAAGCGCGATGGGACGAGGTGTTCACCGCGGTGAAGGCGGACGTCTCTGTCGAAGCCGAGAAGGTTGTCGCGGCCGGTGGACTGTACGTTCTCGGCACAGAACGCCACGAGTCTCGTCGCATTGACAACCAGCTTCGTGGTCGTTCAGGACGCCAAGGCGACCCGGGTGAGAGCCGCTTCTACTTGTCGCTGCAGGATGACCTCATGCGTTTGTTCAACTCGGGCGCGGCTGCGGCCATCATGAGCCGAACGGGTGATGATGACATGGCCATCGAGTCAAAGCTGGTCTCTCGGGCGATTCAATCCGCGCAGTCGCAGGTCGAGGCCCGCAACGCCGAAATCCGAAAGAACGTTCTCAAGTATGACGACGTCTTGAACCGCCAGCGTGAAGCCATCTATGGTGATCGCCGCCAGATTCTCGAGGGTGCGTCCATCAAGGACAAAGTGACATCGTTCATCGAACGAAGCGTCACAGAGGTTGTCAACCAGAACACGGGCAACGCCCGTAATTCGGATGAATGGGACCTGGAGCAGCTCTGGGTGGATGTTCGTCAGATTTTCCCCGTGACGATTTCGGTGCACGAGGTCCTTGCCGAATACGGTGCGAAAATCACTCCGGCAGACGTAACGCGCGAATTAATCGCGGATGCGATGGTTCAGTACGGAATCCGCGAAGGGTCACTGGGTGAAAACGCCATCCGTGAACTCGAGCGCCGAGTGGTGTTGTCGGTCATCGATCGCCGCTGGAGAGACCACCTCTACGAGATGGATTACCTCAAAGACGGAATCGGTCTTCGCGCGATGGCGCAGCGCGACCCCCTGATTGAATACCAGCGCGAGGGATTCACGATGTTCCAGGCGATGATGGGCATGATTCGCGAAGAGTCGGTCGGCTTCGTCTTCAACCTCGACGTCCAGATTGTTCCGGCAGGGGGCGTCACCCAGGTTAAGGCACCTGGCATCGTGTCAGCGCCAATCCCGACGGAAGGTCTGTCGTATTCGGCGCCGAACGAGGACGGGGAAACCGTCATCCTGGATCAGTCCGGCGGCCAACCAACCGCCCCTCAAGAGCGACTTCGCCCTCGTCGCGGAAACCAGCAACCCCCCGCACAGGGCGGTGGCGCGAAGGGTGCTTTCGGACAGTCGCTCGACTAATTAGAGCAACGCGAGTGCGCTCGCGCGCCAGCGGTGGTCGAGCCCTTCGAGGCGAACGCACACGGCGCGAGTTCGTTGGCCGAAGCGGACCAAACTGACGCCTTCGACGGCGCCGTCGCGGGGTTCGGTGACGACGGTGAGCCCGACAATAATGAGCGGCCGTGATTTGATTGTTTCGGCGCGCGCAACACGATTTCGGCGCGCAGCGATGGAGCGTTCGGCTACGACGCGATAAACGTCTTCCGTGACCCACCGCCCGATCTGTTCAACTGGACGGATCCCCGCAATGATTTCGCAACCGATGAGCGCGAGCCGTTCGATTGTTTCCCGCGGGTCCGGTAATTCAACTCGCGGTGTCGGTTGTGGATCAAAGAACTCCATTGCACGGGATGTGCTGTGCCGGGGTGATTCTGATGAGGAGATTGTTTCAACCATTGCTGTACTCGATTCCGGAGCGTGGATTCGTGACAGAGGCGTTGCCTCATAACGCCACAACCTTGTCGCATTTTGCGGAAGCGTGAGCCAGGTCGTGAAAATCTGTGGATAAGTCGAAGAGGATGGGTTGCGCTACCTATTATTCGACACATGTCCAGAAATGAAAACCTTTTGGGTCTGGGTTCTCTGTGGGATGTGGAACAAATGAACATCGAACGGGATGTCGCGCGGGAGCGAGAACGTGATCGCAAGTCGGAATTGTATTTCTCCAACGCAATGCTGGCGCTTCGTGTTCACGACGGGCTCACGATTCAGGTGACGTCACTTGACCGCGTCATTCATGTGCGTCGTATCGGAATGATGTGGGTTGATGGGGTTGTGTGTGGTTCGGGTGAACGGGCGATTGTTCCGTTCGACGCGATACTCACTGCATTTTCCCCATCAGACTGCGGGTGTGCATCATCTGCACCAGATCGTTACGAGTTAGTCCCGCTCGGGGCAGTTTTGCGGGATATCGAACGCCGCTCGTCGTCAGTCACGATCGTGGGTGAGCGATTCGGAGTCCGAGGTCGTATCACCGGTGTATGGCGTGATGCCGTGACGGTGCGTTCACTCCGCCGCGAGTCGGTTGTGCCTCGATCAGCACTAGGTGTCATTCTCGTCGACGATGGTGAACGGCCCTGACCCCACAATAGACGGCACAAAATCCGGTTCCTTGCCCAACATCAACGCGTCCCGCTGCATCGCGGCGACAAATTCAACGACGGCGGCATGAGCAACCCGAACTCGGCGTCCGGGCGTCACGGGAAGTTCGTCGCGGGCAATGAACCCTGCGACCTCCTCGCGGGACGTTCCAAGCACCTCGGCTGCGTCAGCGACGGTCAACAGCCACTCTTCGGTCATACAACGAGAGTGGCACGAGTTCGCGCGCCGAGGCTGAATAAACCAGCGTGTGTGGATAACTATTTCCGAACACACCAACCAGCCCCACGATAGGTTGCGGAAAGGAAGTCCTGTGTACTCAATTTTCTCATTTCTTCGGCGCCAATTGGCTGCCTCTCGGACAATCGCGGGAATCGTTCTCGTCATCTCCAGCATCGTTGGTGTGGTTGGTGTCGTTCGGCTTTCGACTCCCGGCGACCGTGTCATCATGGCGATCAGTTTTTTGCCAGCAGGAACCGTCATCACCGATGACGTCATCGACGAGGTCCGAATTTCCGCTAACGCCTCGAACCCTGGTGTTTCACGGACTGATCTGATCGGGCGGGTGGTTGGGTTCGACATTGGCGCCGGCGAAATCATCACCTCTCGAATGCTCGAACAATCAGCCTTTTCACGAGTTCAGATTTCGGTCCCGCTGGGTGTGACCCCACCCGCGTCGTTGACCAGCGGATCGTCAATAGATCTTTGGGCGGTCGACGAGGACGGCGATGCGCCGCCCTTCACGGTTGCTCGGAACGCGGTGGTGGTGTCCATCGCTGACAGCGGTTTCGGTGGGGACTCGGTCGCGACCATTCTTGTCGACCCGCTCGAGGTCGATAGGCTGCTCGCGGTTCTTGATTCTGAGCATGTCATCGTCGCCACGTCAGGTGAATCTCTGTGACAACCGTCGGGGTGCTTGGTCCGTCAACGAGGTTGGCAGACCTCAGCACCATCGCGGATTGTGCAGACGTCGTGTGGGGAGTCGATTCGGTTCGAGACGCGGTCCGCCACGTCTCGCTATCGCCGGTTGACGTTCTCATCACCGAGGCGAGCGTTGCGTATTTGACGGAGGAAGTTCTGCGCTTGACACCTCACCCCATCGGTCGAATCTGCGCCATCGCCGAAGCGAATGGTGTCTTCGAATGGGCGACCGGGCTAAAGGGAATCCATACGGTGAGGAGTTTCGCGGACACACGATCCGTCGTTCGACTCGTCGCTGATTCGGATTCCGAACGGAACGCGACAACGGGACCCGCCTCTGTCGCAGTCAACGCACGCCGTAAACCCGTCGTGCTCGCAGTCTGGGGGCCGGTTGGTGCACCCGGCGTCACAACGACGGCCATTTCCGTGTCGAGTGTTTGTGCTCAAGCGGGACTTTCGACACTTCTCTGTGATGTTGACACCCGTGGATCATCAATCGCGATTGCTTTGGGCGTCCAGGACGAAACGCCGGGGTTTGCGGCCGCGTGTCGATTGGCGGGTCGAAATGAACTGACTGCCTCTGAAATCGGCCGAATAGCCAACAGCGTCGAACGAGACGGGGTGCGGTTATCGGTTTTGACGGGCGTTCCGCGTGCGTCACGCTGGGCCGAAGTTGGGCCCGAAAAGGTCCGATCGGTGTTGGATCTCGTGCGGGAAATATACGACGTAGTGATTGTCGATGTGGGCTTCGGTTTGGAAGAGAACGAATGGATTGACGATGCTCCCCAACGGGACGGCGCGGCGCGCGAAATCCTGCGCCGAGCCGATTCTGTCATTGCGGTGGGAGCGTCCGATGCCGTCGGGGTTTCGAGAATCATCCGTGGACTTGATGAAATCCGTGAGCTGTGCGAACCCCCAGTCCTTATTCTCAATCGCGTGACGCCGGGGTCGGGTCGCGATGCAGCGGAGGCAATTCACCGTTTTAGTGACCACATCGTTCGAAGTATCATTCCGGCCGACGGTCGGAGAGGGGTCGACGAAGCGTTAGATCGGGCCCGGAGCAACCCGATGCTGTGGCGCGAGGTCGCTCAACGTGCGGGCGTCGCATTACCCACTCCTCGCAAGTCGCGATGGCGGCGGTAGCCTGTAAAGCATGCTGACCTTCGCCGAAATTGTCGCCGAGCAGGCTGACATGGCCCCGGACGACGTCGAGTGGTTGCAGGACCTCGTTCGCGAAGGTCAGATTGTGGCCGACCTTTCCCTCGCCGACATCGCGATGTGGGTGCGCACGACAGATAAATCGTGGGTCGCCGTCGCGCTCTTTCGGGCGAGCACGGCAAGCACGATTTTCTATCGCGACATCGTCGGCACACGCATCAGTGACACCTGGAACAAGTTGGTCGACGAGTGCCAGCGTCGTGGAACGATGGTCGAACCGACCGAGCCAATCTGGTTCGAAGAGACGGCGACGCTGGTTCGTGCGATTCCGATTCGCCGCCGTGGCGGTTCTGACCCCATCGCGGTGCTGACTCGCCACGCTCTCGTGACCGACAACGGCGCGAATCGACAGGCCGAGACGTTCGTCGAATCCGCTGAGCAGATCTATTCGATGATTGCCGAAGGAGACTTCCCCGACCCGTCGCAGCGGGACAGTCCGAAACTCGGTGCGCCGCGCGCATCGGACGGGTTGATCAAGCTTGACCGAGACGGCACCGTCACCTACGCGAGCCCCAACGCTCTGTCGTCGTTCAATCGAATGGGGTATTCCGCCCCGATGGAAGGGATGGGCCTCGCCGAGGTTGCTCGACGTGTCGGGAACACCCAAGAACTCGCCGCCGACGAGATGTTGCCGATGGTGGTGAGCGGACGCGTGCCGGGCCAAACCGACTTCTTCGCCGGACCCACCATCATCGCGGTCCGCGGAATCCCGCTGACTCAGAGCGGCGAAAGAATCGGTGCCATCCTGCTGCTGCGCGACGTTACGGAACTTCGTCGCCAAGAACGCGAGTTGTCGAGCAAGAATGCGACCATCCGCGAGATTCACCACCGAGTGAAAAACAATTTACAGACGGTCGCCTCGCTATTGCGCATTCAGAGCCGCCGAACCAAATCGACCGCGGTAAAGGACGCCCTCGCACAGGCGATGCGTCGGGTGGAGGCGATTGCGGTGGTCCACGACGCGCTCGCGACGGGCCTGGCACAAACTGTCAATTTCGACGAGGTCGCCGCCCGCGTCTCGCCCCTTGCGGCCGAGGTCGCCAACACGGGGGGGCCGACCGTTCGCCCCATAATCGAGGGAACCTTTGGCGACTTGCCGAGCGAATTTGCGACGCCGTTGGCCATCGTGTTGACCGAACTGATTACGAACGCGGTGGAGCACGGTCTCAAAGATGTTGTCGACGGCACGGTGACCGTTCGAGCGGATCGCGCAGCGGACCACTTGAGCGTGTCGGTGAGTGACAACGGTCCCGGCGTCGATGCGTCGACGATTGGTCAGGGACTCGGAACTCAGATTATTCGTACTCTCGTCGAGAACGAATTGTCGGCGACGATTGAGTGGGCGCGTGGCGAATCGGGTGGAACGTTGGTGGCGATTGATATTCCCCTGCGCTACATCGCTGCAGCGAAGGGTGTTAAATGACGAAACGCCTCCGAGGAGGCGTTTCGCGTTGAGGCGTTAGGACGCTCGGCGAGCTCGAGCTGCGCGGCGCTTGAGTGCGCGACGCTCGTCTTCACTGAGGCCACCCCAGACACCGGAGTCCTGGTTGGACTCGATGGCGTACTGAAGACAGTTTTCGACAACGGGGCACTGCGCACAAACCTGCTTCGCCTTTTCAATTTGGTCAAGTGCCGGGCCAGTGTTGCCGACGGGGAAAAAAAGTTCCGGGTCGACCGTGAGGCAAGCGGCCTTATCGCGCCAATCCATGGTGATCTCCTTAATTGGTGCCAGCACACAATTGGGCCGGCGGACGCCTCGAGTACGTGGCATCGTGGGTGGGACGGAAGTGTTGGTAACCGCACGCGTCATCGGGTGCGAACATCAACCTCTAACAGGTTCTCACGATTGTCCAATAAGGTCAAGGGTCTTTGAGAGAATTGTTTAGTGGCCGTTAACCCTAAATCTTTCGCGGTGTATGCGATTGTCGCTATTGTTTCCCTTCAAACACTTGGACTGTGGGTCGTTTCGGCACTGTTTATCGTCGACACCGCGACGCAGCCATCGCATTCTCTCGCCGGCGCAATTTTTCTCGACGTCATGATTGTTCTGTCCGCCGCCGCTATGTCGGTCGCAACCGTGATGTTCGGGTGGGGTCGGCCGGCGACTCGCAGCGCCATAATCGTATGGCAAATGACGGTGATTGGAATCGGGATCGCCTCGGCACAGGGAACGGAACCGCGCTGGGACGTCGCTGCCCTGTTGATTGTGCCCGCCGCCGCGGTCACCGGTTTGTTGCTTTTCAGTCGCGACGTTTCGCGTCATCTTGACCCCGACGCATAAGTCGTGTGCCCGTCGCACGAGAGAAGGGTTCCCGAGCGGTTCGGGGTCGTTGTCTAGGTAAGGTTCGCCTTTCTAGAAACTGCGGGTGATTCGCGGTTGAATTGGCCAATGCCGAGCGAAACCTCCGAACCCCACCGCGTCTCGCACCTTGCCAGGTTGAACTGGCTTCGCGCCGGAGTGCTCGGTGCCAACGACGGAATCGTCTCGATTTCGGCCTTGATTGTCGGTGTTGCCGCTGCGACCTCAAACATCACCGCCATCATGATTGCGGGAGTCGCGGGGCTCGCCGCGGGAGCCATCTCGATGGGACTCGGGGAATATGTGTCCGTGAGCAGCCAGCGCGACAGCGAACTCGCCTTGATTGTGAAGGAAAAACGGGAACTAATCGAGCAACCCGAGGCTGAACTCGCGGAGCTACAGACAATTTATGAACACAAGGGTTTGAGTCCAGTTACCGCCAAGCAGGTTGCCAAGGAACTGACTGCCCACGATCCGGTCCGCGCCCACCTCGAGGCCGAGCTCAACATTCTTGAGGCCCACATCGTCAATCCCTGGCACGCAGCGTTTTCCTCCACCGGCTCGTTCCTCGCTGGCGCGTTGCTCCCGTTCCTCACGGTCTTGTTCGCTGCGGAGCAGTTCCGAATTCCAGCAACTATTTTGGCGTCGATTATTGCCCTCGCGGGGACCGGCGCCGTTGGAGCTTACCTGGGCGGCAGTTCGACCGTGAAATCGGTAATCCGGGTCGTCATCGGTGGGTCAGCGGCGCTGGCCGTCACGTTCGCAATCGGCTCGCTGTTTAATACGGCTATTACCTAGACGCCGAGTTTTTCGCGCAGCATCTCAACATGGCCGGTCGCTTTGACGTTGTACAGCGCGTGCGTGAGTGCACCGTCGCCGTCAATGACGAACGTCGAGCGGATGACACCCTGGACCTCTTTGCCGTACATGTTCTTGGTGCCGAACGCACCATATGTCTTCAGAGTCTCTTTGCTTTCGTCACCGAGCAACATGAACGGCAGGCTTTCCTCGTCGGCGAACTGCTGGAGGTCCTTGCCGGAGTCGGGGGAAACGCCGATGACGACGTATCCCTTGCTCGTGAAGGCGGCCATATTGTCGCGGAAGTCACACGCCTGGGTCGTGCAGCCGGGGGTCATCGCCTTCGGGTAGAAGTAGACGATGACGTTTTGGCCCGCAAAGTCCGCGAGCGAGTGGTGAGTCCCCGACGCGTCGGGAAGGGTGAATGCGGGGGCTTTGTCGCCGGCGTTGAGTGTCATGGATTTAGGATACCCGAGTCAATCAGGAAGATTTCGATAGGCAACGCGGCGGTGACGCGCAGAAACCACGATGATCAGCAGCTCGGCATCCCGGACGCGATACACAATTCGATAGTTGCCCACTCTCACTCTGAACAGGTCGGTAAACCCCGTTAGCTTCTTGCTTGCGGGGGGACGAGGGTGATTGGCTAGGAGTTCCGTAGCCCAAAAAATTCGCTCACGTGTCTTGTTATCAAAACCTTTCAGGTTTTTGACCGCATCACGAGACCACGTAACGTGATACGGCTCAGTCACGGGTAATGCCAAGTTCGGCTGCGACCTCATCCAACGTATAGGTGGGCTCTCCGTTGTCGACCTTTGCCAGGCTGGCAAGCGCCATCTCGATGTCCCGCGAATCTTCGAGCACCTGGAGCGCGAGTTTGGCTAGTGCGGCATCCATGACGGCGACGGTCGGTCGACCGTGATCGGTGATGATGAGAGGTTCGTTCCGGGCGGCTTCGACGGTTTCGGCCCAGTTCTGGCGGGCGTGCGAGGAGGTGACAGAGTTCATGTATAAATTGTACGATTTATACGATAGTTTTTCAACCCTTTTCGAGAACGGCGCGGACCTCGCCGACAAGCTTTTTCCATCGGGCATGTTCCTGACTGCCAACGATCAGGTAATTCGTCACAAACCCGAAACTGGCGCGGTGGGTGGGGTCAGCAAAACCGGCTTGACCGCCGAAACCATCGTGACCGAATGATGCGGGACTCAGCAGCGGTGATCGCGCCTCGCACTCCACCATCACGCCGAACCCGCGTTCTGGCCACGGTCCGGGCTCGCCCCATACCGACGGCCCGGAGACTCGACGTTCTCGCATCACACCCACCGTCGTGTCGGAAAGAACCCGCACGCCACTAGTCGAGGTCACGGTTGACGACCACATGGTGGCCAATCCCCGCGCCGTCGAGACGCCGTTCGCGCCGGGAAGCACGCCCTGGTGAACGCGGGGGTCGTTGTAACCGACGTTGGGGTGAATTCCTGCGCCGGCAGGAAACGCGTTCCCGAACGACATCGCGCGTGACTGCAAATCCGCCGGTGAGCCCGGCTCCAGCGGGCGTCCGAGGGGCCAGTCGATTTCGACGAATTCCGCCACGCGCCGTTCATGTTCCGGCGGCAGTCCAATCCACGCCTCGACCCCTAGCGGGTGGGCGAGTTCGCCTTGCAGCATCGCGCTCAGGCTCCGGCCGTCAACACGGCGAACCAGTTCGTCGACGAGCGTTCCGAATGTGATCGCGTGATACGCATAGTCTGTCCCGGGCTCCCACAGCGGTTCCTGCGAGAGCAGTTCGCGAATCACGCTGTCGTGGTCGAGCACCTGGTGGAGGGTCATGTCCTTGCGCACAGCGGACAGACCCGCGCGGTGCTCCATCAAACCTCGAACGGTCAGCGTGGTGCTGATTGCGCCGAACTCGGGCCAGCACTCGACGAGTGGGGCATCGGGATCGAGCGCACCGGACTCGACGAGCGTGGCAACGAGTATCGACACGAGCCCCTTGGTGTTCGAGAACATGAGCGACAAAGTGTCAGCTGCCCACGGATTACCCGGACGAGATTCGCCTCCGTGCAGATCGATCACGCACTCGCCCTCGGCGAAGACTGAGAACGCCGCTCCACCCGCCGGTTGGCCGTTGAGAATTGTGTCAAAAGTGTCGCGAATGTGTTCGAACGACGATGCGGTGAAACCCTGGGTGTCCATGCCCCCAGTTTAAGGTTTGAGCCCAT
>JBEGPO010000038.1:0-2699 GCA_041181465.1 Actinomycetota bacterium
TCGGATTCATGTTGCCTGGTGACACGCTGTAGCTCATCACCGGCGTATAGACCTTCGCGGGGACAATTCCGCAACCAATCTGGGTGGTTTCGGCGGTGATTTTCGTCGCTTCGATTCTCGGCAACCAATTGGGCTACCAGATCGGACGAGTTGGCGGTCCCGCGGTGTTCACGCGCCAAGAAGGTGGGCTGTTGTCCCACAAAAGTGTCGAGCGCACCGAACAGTTCTTCCAGAGGTGGGGTCCGTTGTCGCTGACTCTCGGACAGTACGTCCCGATCGTGCGCACCCTGCTTCCGGTGGCCGCGGGAATCGGAAAAATGAATCGCGTCACCTTCACGCTCTACAACGCTCTCGGTTCGTTTCTATGGGCGGCGCTCCTACCCGTGGCCGGATGGGGCGTCGCCCACATCCCCGGTGTCGCCCAAATCGTCGTCGAATACATCGACCTTGTGCTCCTCGGTGTCGTTGGCGTAACAATGCTCTCTATCGGAGTTCACTGGTGGCGCGAACGACGCGAGATTCGCGGCGAGGAAAAACCCTAACTCACGCTCCGAGAGTGAGTGCGACGAGCCCGCCGTTGATCACAATCACCACGGCTGTCGCAACGGCGGCGAGGCCTCGAACTACTCCGTGCGATCGGTACTCGCCCATGACCTTTTTGTCGCCCGTCACGATGATGAGCGGAATCAGCGCAAAGGGGATACCCCAACTCAAAATCACCTGGGAATAGATCAGCGCCGTCGTAGGTTCGACACCAATGATGAGAATGATTATTGCTGGAATTACCGTGACGCTGCGGCGAACGATTGGTGGCACCGTTCGGCGGATAAGACCGTGCATGATTTCCGCGCCCGCATAGGCTCCAACGGCGGTGGATGCCAACGAGGACGCGAGCAGTGCCACCGCGAAAAACGTCGCCATGAGCGACCCGGAGACAACACCGATGGCGACGAAGGCGCCGTCCAAAGTGTCGGTGCCAGATTGCCCGCTAAGAACGACCGCACCAATCACGAGAAGAGCAACATTGACGGCCCCCGCAAAAATCAGCGCCAGCGTGACATCGATTCGGGTCGCAACGCGAAGGCGGCGAATCGGCACGGTTGAGGACTGACTGATCCGATCGCGAGAAAACCCGGAGTGCGCGTAAATCGCGTGCGGCATGACGGTCGCCCCAAGAATTGCCGCCGCCAGGATGACCGACTCGTACCCCTCGAGTCGAGGAACCAGTCCCGACGCGAACGCCGATGGGTCTATCGGTTGTCCCCAAAGAATGGCGCCGAATCCGACCGCAATGACGATTAAAAAGACCACGATGAGTCGCTCGAATGGCTGTGCACCCCAACGCCCTTGGACGCCGAGAAATGCGACACCCAAGACTCCAACGATGAGCCCTCCCACCCAGAGGGGTATTCCCCACAATAGGTTGAGCGCGATAGCCCCCCCGATGACTTCGGCGACGTCGGTTGCCATGGCAATGAGTTCACCTTGAGCCCAGTAGCCCAGCCGCCCGCCGCGCGACGCGATTCGGGACCCCAACACTTCGGGCAGACTTCTGCCCGTCACAATTCCCAGACTCGCCGAGAGGTATTGCACGAGCCACGCGATGAGATTTCCAGCCACGACGACCCAGACCAACAGGAAACCCAATTGCGCGCCAGCGGTGATGTTTGCCGCAACGTTTCCGGGGTCTAGGTACGCGACGCCGGCGACGAAGGCGGGGCCCAGCAGGGACACGATCGCTGCGCGGTTAGACACAAGACTCCCCCTAATTTGTCGACTGGAAATATCGATTGAGCGCGGGAGCGATGAGCCCCAAAGCGCGGCCGCGATGGCTCAACGCGGCTTTTTCCAGCGCGGACATTTCGGCGGCCGTTCCCGTCACCCCATTCGGTGCGAATATCGGGTCGTATCCAAACCCGTTCTTACCCTTCGCCACTGCGCGAAGTACTCCCGGCCACTCTGCGCGAACAACGCGCTCTCCGTTCTTCGTGACGAACGCGACCGCGCAAACAAACGTCGCGGCTCGATTCGTCGCACCCTTCATGTTTGCCAGCAGAAGCGCAAGGTTTGCGGAATCGGAGCCATCCTCGGAATAGCGCGCGGAGTGAACTCCCGGAGCCCCATCAAGCGCATCGACACATATTCCCGAATCGTCCGCCAGCGAGGGTTGGCCAGAATCGCGGAACGCTGCGCGGGCCTTGATCAACGCGTTCTCTTCGAAGGTTGCGCCGTCCTCAACCGGCGCTGTGCCGTCCGCCTGGACGAGTTCAATCCCCGGACCCAGCAACGCCTTCATCGTCATTTCGATCTCGGCCAGTTTGTGGGCGTTGTGGGTAGCGACAACGACGGTCTTCACGAGGCCGACACCGCCAACGTGGCCGCCTGGATTTCGGTCAGACGCGCGGTTCCGTTGGTCGCCAAGGTGAGCAGTGCGTCCAGTTCGGATTTGTCAAACGGTGCGCCCTCGGCCGTACCCTGCACCTCGACAAACAGACCCCGTCCCGTTGCGACGACATTCATGTCCGTTTCCGCGCGGACGTCCTCGGTGTACTGCAGGTCCAGCATTGGCGTTCCATCAATGATTCCGACGCTGATCGCGGCGACCGAATCAATCAACGCGGTGGCATTCTTGCTGATAAAGCCCTTCGCGCGGCCCCACTCGATCGCATCGTGCAGGGCGACGTACGCGCCGGTAACGG
>JBEGPO010000039.1:0-3643 GCA_041181465.1 Actinomycetota bacterium
TCGTGAATCGGGTCACCCTCGACCAGAGTGACGACGTCCCCGTCAATCACTCCGTAACGGGGTTCCCCCTCATGGCTAAACCGCACGACCTTCACAGGGTCAGCCTATCCCCGTCGCGCCTATTCGTTCTGGCGCTTGAGCCGTGACGCAGCTCGCGCACGAAGGTTTTGCTCGAGTTCGACCTTACGAATGCGAACCTTTGCGGGCGTCACCTCGACACACTCGTCTTCGCGGGCGAATTCGAGACACTCCTCGAGCGTCATGTCGCGGGGCGGAGTCATCTTCTCGAGGATTTCCGAGGTCGATGAACGAATGTTGTTGAGTTGCTTTTCTTTTGTCACGTTGACGTCCATGTCATCGGCGCGCGCGTTCTCTCCGACGACCATGCCCTCGTAAACCTCGTCACCGGGCTGAACGAAGAACGCCATGCGCTCTTGCAGGGCCATCATGGCGAACGGCGTCGCGACACCCTGACGGTCGGAAACGATCGAACCGTTCTGACGAGTGATGATCTGACCGGCCCACGGGCCGTATCCGTGCGCGATGGCGTTGGCGATCCCGGTACCGCGCGAAATCGTGAGAAATTCGGTGCGGAAACCGATGAGTCCACGCGATGGCACGATGAACTCCATGCGGACCCAACCCGTTCCGTGATTCGTCATGCCTTCCATGCGGCCCTTTCGAGCAGCGAGAAGCTGCGTGATCGCACCGAGGTACTCCTCGGGGGCGTCCACGGTGAGGTGCTCGAACGGCTCGTGTGTCGCACCGTTGACCTTCTTGGTGACAACCTGTGGCTTTCCAACGGTGAGTTCGAAACCTTCGCGTCGCATGTTCTCGACGAGAATCGCCAACGCGAGTTCACCTCGACCCTGGATTTCCCAGGCGTCGGGCCGACCGATGTCGACAAGTCTTACCGAGACGTTACCGATGAGTTCCCGGTCGAGACGGTCCTTGACCATGCGTCCCGTCAGTTTGTGACCCTTGACCTTGCCGACGAGCGGCGAAGTGTTGGTTCCGATCGTCATCGAGATCGCAGGATCGTCCACCGTGATAACGGGAAGCGCGCGTGGGTCGTTCATGTCGGCGATGGTCTCGCCAATGGTGATGTTCTCAAAACCAGCAACGGCGACGATGTCACCGGCCGACGCTGACTCGGCGGGAACACGCTCGAGTGCTTTGGTGGCGAGCAATTCCGTGATGCGAACGTTTTCGACGGTTCCGTCGTGCTTCATCCACGCGACGGTCTGGCCCTTTTTGAGCTCACCGTGGAAAATGCGGAGAAGCGCGATACGGCCGAGGAACGGCGATGCGTCAAGGTTGGTGACATGAGCCTGCAACGGGTGGTCGGTGTCGTAGGTCGGCGCCGGGATGTGCTTGAGGATCGCGTCGAACAACGGTTCGAGGTCTTCATTGTCGGGGAGCGAGCCGTCCGCCGGGCGGTTCCACGACGCGGCGCCGTTACGACCCGATGCGTAGACGATGGGCAGGTCGAGGATGCCGTCGAGGTCGAGGTCGGGGACATCGTCGTGCAGGTCCGAAGCGAGACCAAGAAGAAGGTCCTGCGACTCATGAACGACCTCGTCGATTCGCGCGTCGGGGCGGTCGGTCTTGTTGACGAGAAGAATAACGGGGAGCTTTGCCTCGAGCGCCTTGCGCAGAACGAAACGGGTTTGGGGAAGCGGTCCTTCACTCGCATCGACGAGAAGAACGACACCGTCGACCATCGACAGTCCGCGTTCGACCTCGCCACCGAAGTCGGCGTGGCCGGGGGTGTCGATGACGTTGATCGTGATGGGACCGTTTGTCGCATGCTTTCCCGAATACGACACCGCGGTGTTCTTCGCGAGAATCGTGATTCCCTTTTCGCGCTCAAGGTCGTTCGAGTCCATGACGCGGTCTTCGACCGAACCGTGCGCCGCGAACGAACCGGTCTGCCGAAGCATCGCGTCGACAAGCGTGGTCTTGCCGTGGTCAACGTGAGCGACGATCGCCACATTTCGAAGATCGTTGCGTGTGGCAATTGCCATGATGAAATCCTTTAGGTAGTGGTGCGCGCACGTCGACGCTTGCGTTGTTCCTCGGGATCTGGAACGGGCACGGCGGCGATGAGCCTCTTTGTGTAGGGGTCTTGCGGGTTACGCAGAATCTGATCCGTCGAACCCTGCTCTACGATTTTACCGTTATGCATGACCGCAATTCGGTCACTGAGCATATCGATGACCGCGAGGTCGTGCGAGATGAACAAAATCGCGAACTTTTGCACCTTTTGAATGGTGGTGAGAAGGTCCAAAACGCGGGCCTGAACCGACACATCGAGCGCGGAGGTCGGTTCGTCCGCCACCAGAATCGCGGGGTTGAGGGCGAGCGCACGGGCGATGCCGACCCGCTGACGCTGTCCCCCCGAGAGCTCGTGGGGGTAACGGTTGCGGTAGGTGCGCGGCAGTTCGACCATGTCGAGCAAGTCCTCGACGCGGGCCGAGATCTGCTCCGAGCTGTGCCCGCCGTTGAGCACGAGCGGCTCGCCGATGCTCTGACCGATGGGCCAACGGGGGTTGAGCGACGAGCCGGGGTCTTGGAACACGATCCCGATTTGGCGACGAACCTCGCGCAGGTCTTTCACCGACACGTTGACCATGTCCTGGCCGGCCACGGTGATAGCGCCGCGCGACACGGGCAACAGCCCGACGACCGCTCGGCCGATGGTGGTTTTGCCGGATCCCGACTCACCAACGAGTCCGAGCACTTCACCGGGGTAAATATCAATCGACACGTCTTCGGCTGCACGGAACGCCGCGACGCGCCCGCGCTTCGGGTAGGTGATGTCGACGTTCTTCAACGACAGCACCGGGGTCTCCCCCTTGTGCGAGTCCGCCTTTTTTCCGGATGCCGCGCCGGTACCGAGGTGCGGGACGGCTGCGAGAAGTTCCTGGGTGTAGGCGACCTTGGCGTGTTTGTAAATGTCAATGACCGAACCGGATTCGACGACGCGTCCACTCTTCATCACGAGAACGTGGTCGGCCATGTCGGCGACGACGCCCATGTCGTGGGTGATGAGAATGATGCCCGTACCGAGTCGCTCGTTGAGCGATCGAAGCAGGTCGAGAATCTCCGCCTGAATCGTGACGTCAAGCGCCGTGGTCGGCTCGTCGGCAATGAGCACTTTGGGGTCACATGAAATCGACTGCGCGATCATCGCGCGCTGGCGCTGGCCACCCGATAACTGGTGCGGGTACGAATCGAACGCTTTCTGTGGATCGGGCAATTCAACGAGCCCGAGTAATTCAATGGCGCGCGCTTTTGCAGCGGCTCGTGAAAGTTTCGGGTAGTGCACCTTGAGCGCTTCGACGATCTGGAACCCGATCGTGTACACCGGGTTCATCGCCGTCATCGGCTCTTGAAAAATGACGGCGATTTCACTGCCGCGAATCGCACGAATACGTTCGGGGGTCGCGGTGAGCGTGTCTTCTCCACTGAGAAGAACCCGTCCCGTCGCGCGACCGTTCGCGGGCAGAAGTCCGAGCAACGACATCGATGAAGCTGACTTCCCCGAGCCCGATTCACCCACGATGGCAAGGACTTCACCCGCGCGCACCGAATAGCTCAAATCTTCGGCGGCCATCACCCATTCGCCGTCAACCCAAAA
>JBEGPO010000040.1:0-3906 GCA_041181465.1 Actinomycetota bacterium
CGAGCCCTTCGGTCTTCCAGTGATTGACCGCTCCGTCTACGTCGAGAATCTCGCGGCGACCAATCGCTTCCGCCAGGGTTCGGAACCCCAACGACGCCAAGATCTCGCGAACCTCTTCCGCCAGGAACTCGAAGAACGTCTCGACGAACTCGGGTTTGCCGTTGAAACGCTCGCGCAAGAGCGGATTTTGCGTCGCAACTCCGACTGGGCACGTGTCGAGGTGACACGCGCGCATCATGACACAACCGCTCACGACCATCGGAGCGGTCGCAAAACCGTATTCCTCCGCACCAAGGAGTGCCGCAATGATGACGTCTCGACCCGTCTTCATCTGACCATCAACCTGCAGGACAACTCGCCCGCGCATATCGTTCAGCATGAGCGTTTGCTGGGCCTCCGCGAGCCCGAGTTCCCAGGGGGTTCCTGCGTGCTTCAGCGACGACAGCGGGCTGGCGCCCGTCCCACCGTCGTGACCCGAGATCAGAATGACATCCGCTTTTGATTTGGCGACGCCGGCCGCGACAGTTCCAACGCCCGCCTCGGACACGAGTTTGACATGTATTCGTGCGGACGGATTAGAACGCTTGAGGTCGAAGATGAGTTGTTTGAGGTCTTCGATCGAATAGATATCGTGGTGTGGCGGAGGTGAAATGAGACCGACACCCGGTGTCCCCATCCGTGTCCTCGCGATCCACGGGTAGACCTTGTTCGACGGAAGTTGCCCGCCCTCGCCCGGTTTTGCACCCTGTGCCATCTTGATTTGGATGTCGTCGGCGTGAGTGAGATACATGCTCGTCACTCCAAATCGACCACTCGCGACCTGTTTGATTGCGCTGCGACGCTCGGGGTCCAACAAGCGGTCGACCGATTCGCCGCCCTCTCCGGTATTCGATCGAGCGCCCAGCCGGTTCATCGCTATCGCGAGCGTCTCGTGCATCTCTTGAGATATTGCCCCGTAGGACATCGCTCCCGTTGAAAACCGACGAATAATGTCGTGAGCAGATTCAACCTCGTCGAGTGGAACCGATGCGCGATCGGCAGCAAACCGAAAAAGTCCTCGAAGCGTCATGAGACGTTCCGCCTGTTCATCGACGGCCTTGGTGTAGTCACGGAAGATGTCGTAGCGCTTTTCACGCGTCGCGTGTTGCAACTTGAACACTGTCTCTGGATTGAAGAGGTGGGGAGGTCCTTCGCGTCGCCAGGAGTACTCGCCGCCCACTGGAAGAACTTCGTGGAAGGTCGCTGGGTTACCGTAGGCGACCTCGTGCCGTCGTCGTGTTTCTTCGGCGATGATGTCCATCGTCACACCACCGAGAATGCTCGTGACACCGGTGAAATAGCGATCGACCACGTCCGTACTGAGACCGACCGCCTCGAATGCCTGAGCGCCGGCGTAGGACGCGACCGTGGAGATACCCATCTTTGACATTGTCTTGAGCAGTCCCTTGCCCAATGCGTAGATGATGTTGGCGACAGCCTCTTCGGGTGTGATCCCGGTGATGAGGCCTGTTCGCACCAACAGTTCTGCGGTCTCCATAGCGAGGTACGGGTTAATCGCCGATGCACCGAATCCGACAAGTGTTGCAACGTGGTGAACCTCTCGGACGTCTCCCGCCTCGACAATAAGTGACGACTGCATACGCCGACCGGTTCGGATCAGGTGGTGGTGAATTGCCGACAGCATCAGTAGCGAGGGGATTGGAGCCAGGTCAGCGTCCGAGTCGCGATCGCTGAGAACAACGAACATCGCTCCGTTGTCGAGTGCCGAATCAACCTCCGCACACATCTGGTCGAGCCGACACTCCATCGCCTGCGCGCCCTCGTCGATCCGATACAGCCCCGAGACGACGTGGGTCACGGGCCGTCCGTCGTGTTGCAGGTGAATTATTTTGGCCAGTTCATCGTTGTCGATGACGGGAAATGGCAGAGCAACCTGACGTGCGTGGCCCGGTGTTGCATCCAACAAGTTTCGTTCGGGACCGAGCCCAACGTGCAACGATGTCACGATTTCTTCACGAATTGCATCAAGTGGTGGGTTCGTGACTTGAGCAAACTGTTGGGCGAAATAGTCGAACAAGAGTCGGGGGCGTTCGGACAGCACCGCCACCGGTGAGTCGCTCCCCATCGCACCCAGGGGTTCCGCGCCGGATTGCGCCATCGGCATAATCAGAACTCGCACTTCTTCTTCCGTGTAACCGAAGGTCTTCTGCCGGCGTTGGACGGACGGAGCGGTGTGAATGATATGTTCGCGCCACGGGAGTTCCTCGAGAGCAATCGCATTATCGCGGGACCACTCCCCCCACGGTCCGGCGGTCGCAACAGACTCCTTGATTTCAGCATCCTCGATGATGCGACCGTTGACCGTGTCCACCAGGAACATCCGTCCCGGCTGAAGGCGTCCTTTGCGAATTACCTTTTTCGGGTCAACGTCGTAGACGCCAATCTCTGACGCCAAGACGACAAGCCCATCGTCGGTAACAAGGAATCGACCAGGTCGCAGACCG
Organism: Actinomycetota bacterium; assembly: GCA_041181465.1. Taxonomy (GTDB): domain Bacteria; phylum Actinomycetota; class Actinomycetes; order Actinomycetales; family Microbacteriaceae; genus MWH-TA3. The sequence goes on from JBEGPO010000040.1 coordinate 2,505, forward strand.
TTCCGATCCAGTGTGGCGCCGGCGATTGCACCATCTGAAAACGCAAGTGCCGCGGGTCCGTCCCAGGGTTCCATGAGTGACGAGTGATAACGGTAAAAGTCTCTTCGCGCGGTATCCATTGACTCGTCGTTTTCCCAGGCCTCGGGGACCATCATCATGATTGCGTGAGGCAACGACCGCCCGGCCAGCTCGAGGAGTTCGACCACCTCGTCGAACGACGCCGAGTCGCTCGCGCCGTCCGTCACAATCGGAAAGAGAGACGTCAGATCACCGAGAACGCCCGACGACAATTGCGACTGGCGTGCGCGCATCCAGTTCCGATTCGCGTTGATCGTGTTGATTTCTCCATTGTGTGCGATGTAACGGAAGGGTTGAGCGAGCGGCCACGACGGGAAGGTATTGGTCGAGAAACGCGAGTGAACAACCGCCAGTGTGGACTCCACCCGGTCGTCCGAGAGGTCGGGAAAAAACGGCTCGAGTTGAAGAGTTGTCACCATCCCTTTGTAGACAATCGTGCGACTGGACAGCGATGGAAAATACGTTCCCAACTCGCGCTCGGCACGCTTACGAAGCCGAAATGTTTTTCTATCGAGGTCGATACCCGACGCAGTGCCGTTGGCGTCCGACAGAAACAGTTGTTCGAAGGCAGGCATTACTTCCCGTGCAAGACTCCCGAGGTGGGTGGGGTCGGTTGGGACAGAACGCCAACCCAGAACGGAAAGCCCTTCACTCAACGCGATCTCCGCGATTCGCGCCTTTTCGGATTCTCGCTGTGCCTCATTGAGCGGTAGGAAGGCGATTCCAGCGGCGTAAAGGCCGGTTACCGGCAAAGCGAAAGGAAGAACTGAGCGAAAGAAGCGATCCGGAACCTGAATTTGAATTCCAGCACCGTCGCCGGTACCGGCGTCAGAGCCGACCGCTCCTCGGTGCTCTAGGTTACGGAGGCTAGACAATGCGATAGCGATGATGTCGTGTCCCGCCGAACCACGCATCGTAGCAACCATCGCGAATCCGCACGAGTCCTTCTCGTGCGAAGGGTCATAGAGACCTGTTCTCGCGGGGACGGCGCTGAAACGCTCAAACGGGTTCAACAAAATCATCGTCCTTCCGGGATCAGGGACGACGTTGGCCCACGGTCAACTAACGGAACTCAGAAAAGTCAACGAGAAGGGCTTGTGGCTCTAGATCGCGACACGGTGGACTCGGCTTCGCCGGCGAGTTCCTCCGCGGTATAGGTGTCCCCCGATTCTAGCCTTTTCTCTGAAGCGGAGTTGTGCCCGGGACGGTAACCGGAGGGCTCGAAACCAGGATGGCGCCACCCCTGCACAAGGAAGATGACAACCCCGAGTAATACGGCTGCGACCGCGCCCCAGACGTTGACCCGGACACCGAGGAACGACTC
>JBEGPO010000041.1:0-7101 GCA_041181465.1 Actinomycetota bacterium
AGCGCAGCATCATGGCCACAGGCGTCGTGAAATGGTTTAACAACGAAAAGGGTTATGGTTTCATCACCCCCGATGAGGGCGGTCCCGACCTCTTCGCACACTTCAGCTCGATCGAGACCGACGGTTTCAAGAGTCTCGCTGAGAACCAGAAGGTCGAATTTGAGGTAACACAGGGCGACAAGGGCCCTCAGGCGGCAAACATTCGCCCCCTCTAAGTCTCGACAAAAGCTACGGCGTTCCTCTCGCGAGGAACGCCGTAGTTCGTTTAAGTCTTACTTCGAGAGACGGGGAACGATATAGAGCGGAATCATCCACGCGAAGACCGCCATGAGGACACCTGCTCCGAAGATCAATGCTTCATAACCGGGAACCTGGAACGCGAAGGACATCACGGGGAATGACCCGAGAAAGATTGCCCCGGTAATGATGTTCAACAGGATGTTCATGATGCTCCTAGTGTAATCGTCTTAGACCGAGGCTCGTTCGATGACGAGCTCGCGGACGCGAGCCGCGTCCGCTTTTCCGCCCATCGCTTTCATCACGGCACCGATGATCGCCCCCGCGGCTTCGACCTTGCCCGACGCGATTTTCTCGAGCACGTCCGGTTGGCTGGCGAGGGCGGCGTCGATTGCGGCGATGAGCGCGCCGTCATCGGACACAACCGTCAATCCGCGCTGCTCGATGATCTCGGCGACAGTACCCTCGTTCGCGATGAGCCCCGCGAGGGCTTCGCGCGCAAGTTTGTCGTTGATTGTTCCCGCATCGACGGCCGATTGGAGCTCGGCAACCTGAATCGGTGTGACGAGCGACGACGGCTCGACATTCATCTCGTTCGCGGTACGGCTCAGTTCGCCCATCCACCACTTACGCGCGGACTGCGGCGTCGCCCCCGCCTCGACGGTTTCGCGGACCTCGACGAGAAGACCGGCGTTGACGATCGACTGGAAATCGACGTCACTAAAACCCCACTCGGCCTTGAGTCGGCGGCGCTGAGCGGCCGGGGGTTCGGGCAGTGCCGCGCGCAACTCGTCGACGAGTTCTTGTGACGGACGAATCGGAAGCAGGTCGGGCTCGGGGAAGTAGCGGTAGTCGTCGGCGTCGCTCTTGGGACGACCGGGCGACGTCGTGCCGGTGTCTTCGTGCCAGTGGCGCGTCTCTTGAATGATCGCCGTTCCCTTGTCAAGCAAGGCAGCCTGTCGCTGAATCTCGTAGCGGATCGCACGTTCAATTGACCGGAGTGAGTTCACGTTCTTGGTTTCGGTCCGCGTACCGAGCTTTTCGTCGCCGCGGGGTCGTAACGACACATTGGCGTCACAGCGCAGGTTGCCTCGTTCCATGCGCGCCTCAGAGATTCCGAGCCCGCGAACGATGTCACGAATCGTGGACACGTACGCGCGGGCGACCTCGCCGGCACGGGCTTCTGTTCCATAAATTGGTTTGGTCACGATTTCCACGAGCGGAACCCCCGCGCGGTTGTAGTCGACGAGCGAATACTCGGCTCCCTGGATGCGTCCCGTCGCTCCACCAACGTGCGTCAGTTTCCCGGCGTCCTCCTCCATATGAGCGCGCTCGATGGGAATCGTCACAATGTCACCGTTGTCGAGTTCGACCTCGAGCGACCCCTCGAACGCGATCGGCTCATCGAACTGCGAGATCTGGTAGTTTTTGGCAAGATCGGGGTAGAAATAGTTCTTGCGCGCAAATCGGCAGGTCTCGGCGATCTCGCACCCGAGGGCGAGCCCCAGCGAAATCGAGTATCGAACGGCTTCCTTGTTGACAACCGGCAGACTGCCCGGGAGTCCGAGGCAGACGGGGGTCACCGCAGTGTTCGGGTCAGCACCGAACACGTTGGATGCGCTCGAGAACATCTTGGACTTTGTCGACAGCTCGACGTGAACCTCGAGACCGATCACCGGCTCGAATTTTTCCAAAGCCTTGTCAAAGTCCATCAGTGCGTCCTTGGCCATCAGTTCGCCCCTCCGGTATAGGCCGGCGTGAGTGCCGAAAATGTCGAACCGCGCTTCGCGGCGAGTAACGCCTCGATGGCGGCGGCGACCTCGTACAGGCGGGCGTCCTCGCGGGCGGGGGCCATGATCTGTAATCCAACGGGAAGTTGGTCCTCGTCGGCCAATCCGATGGGAATCGACATTCCGGGAATACCCGCCATGTTGACGGGAATCGTCGTGATGTCGCTGAGCCACATCGCGAGCGGGTCGTCGAGTTTCTCGCCCAGCGTCCATGCGGTGGTTGGCGCGGTCGGTGAGACGAGAACATCAACCTGCGCAAACGCCGCGGCAAAATCGCGCTGGATTAGCGTGCGGACCTTTTGCGCCGAACCGTAATACGCGTCGTAGTAGCCCGCCGAAAGGGCGTAGGTTCCGAGAATGATGCGACGCTTAGCCTCGGCACCAAAGCCGGCTTCGCGGGTCGCCGACATCACGTCTTCGACGGTCGGGTTGCCGCTCGGAGTCACGCGCAGACCGAATCGCACCGAGTCGAACTTGGCGAGATTGCTCGACGCTTCCGCGGTAAGAATCAAGTAATAGGCGGCAACGGCGTATTCGAAGTTAGGCGCGGTGACATCGATGATTTCGGCACCTTCCGCGGAGAGCATCGCGAGCGTCTCGTGGAACCGTGCCGTCACGCCGGGTTGAAAGCCGGGCTGGTCCAGTTCTTTGACTACACCGACGCGAAGACCCTTGAGGGATTCGCCCCGAGCCCCTCGGCGAGCGGCATCGGCGAAAGACGGCCATTCGTCCGAGATGCTGGTCGAGTCGTGGTGGTCGTAACCGCCGATGATGTCGTGGAGCAAGCCGGCGTCGAGGACAGTACGGGTGACCGGACCGACCTGATCGAGCGACGAGGCGAGAGCGATTGCGCCATAACGGCTCACGCCGCCGTAAGTCGGTTTCATGCCGACCGTTCCGGTGAACGCGGCGGGCTGTCGAATCGAACCGCCTGTGTCCGAGCCGAGCGCGAGCGACGCCTGGAATGCGCCGACGGCCGATGCAGAGCCACCGCCCGAACCGCCAGGGATGCGGGTTCGGTCCCACGAGTTTCGGGTGATTCCGTAAGCGGAGTGTTCCGTCGACGACCCCATCGCGAATTCGTCCATGTTGGTCTTGCCGAGGATGGGCAACCGCGCTGCGCGCAGTCTGGCAACCGGTGTTGCGTCATACGGCGGAACCCAACCCTCGAGAATCTTCGACCCCGCGGTCGACGGCATGTCGAGCGTGCACAAGACGTCTTTGACCGCGACCGGAATGCCAGCGAGCGAGTTGAGCTCAACACCGCCGGCCCGAGCCGCATCGACTTCGTCCGCGATCGTGAGTGCGTCGTCGGAAACGTGCAGGAACGCACCGAGGTCGCCGTCGGTCTCGGCGATGCGATCGAGGTGGGCTTTCGTGAGCTCGACGCTGGAAATCTCGCGCGACTCAAGAAGCGCAGATTGTTCGGCCGCACTCAGGCGAGTGAGGTCACTCACGCTTCCTCCCCCAAAATCGCGGTAACGCGAAATCGCGAGCCGTCGTGGTCAGGGGCACCGGTCAGGGATTGTTCCGAGGTCAACTCGTCGGCGACGACATCCTCGCGCCACACGTTCTCCATCGGAATCGGATGCGACGTCGCGGGCACATCATCCGTGGCGACTTCGTTGACCTTCTCGACAGCGCTCACAATCGCGGTGAGTTCGCTCGTCAACGTCGTGACCTCGTCGGGGGTCAGGGCAATTCGGGCAAGGTTCGCCAGGTGGCGAACGGTGTCCTCGGTGATGTCAGACATGGTTCTCCGTGCGTCGGGAATATCCCAATCCTACCGAGCGCACCATGCCGAGCGTTTGACCTAACCCGTTTCAAGAGGATACTGGCACCATGCGAAAAGTCATCGTGAGTCTCATCGCCTCGGCCGCCCTCGTCATATCGGGTTGTGCCAATCCCCCGATTGAGAGTTTCGAAGGCAACTGGTTGCTGACGTCCGCAACCGACGCTCAGGGGACGTGGGTCGACGGCGCCGCCGGCGCGACTCTCGTCACAATCGAAGACGACCACATCTCTGGTCAAATTTGTAACAACTGGGGAGGCGACATCGCAATCACGGGCTCGACGGTCGTTGTGAGCTCCTTGTACTCGACCAAAATGGCCTGCGACAAACCTGATGGAATCATGGACCTAGAGATGCGCGTTCTCGATGATCTGTCGCTCGTCACGTCAATCGAACTAGTCGACGGCCAGCTCCGCCTTACAGGCGATGCGGTGACGCTGGAGTTTGTGGAGGGCGATTAGCTAGAGCCCGAGGGTCCCGGCGAAGTCGGCGGCCTGCACGATTCGGATACCGAGTTCCTCGGCTTTCGTTTGCTTCGAACCGGCGCCTTCACCGACGAACACAATGTCAGTCTTCACGCTCACGCTCGAGGACACTTTTCCGCCCGCCTGACGGACGGCTTCTTCGGCACCATCACGGGTGAAACCGGGCATCGTGCCTGTCACCACTACGGTCATGCCCGCGAGAGTGCCGCTGACCGCTTCCGCAGCGACACCCGGCCCCGGGTGACCCGGAATCTCAAAGCGAACCCCCGCAGATCGCCAGCGTGTCACAATGTCGCGATGCCAGTCGACCTCGAGCCATTCGACGAGGCTCGACGCGATAATCGTGCCGACCCCATCGACGGCGGATAGTTCATCGACGGAGGCTGCCTCGATCGCGGTGAGCGAACCGAAGTGGCTCGCGAGAGCTCGCGCTGCAACCGGACCGACGTGTCGAATGTTGAGCGCAACGAGGAAACGCCAGAGGTCCTTCGACTTCGCCTCGGCCAGACCCTTGACGAGTTTGAGCGCATCCTGCGAGGGGACGAGTTCCTTTTTGACCGTCGCGCGAAACGGTGTCTGGGTGACCGGCTGACCAGTCTTGTCGTCCAGTTTGGCAAGCCCCGTCTCGGCGTCCTTGACCGTAACCTCGATCGGAAACAAATCCTCGATTGTGAGGTCGAACAGTCCGGCCTCACTCGTGAGCGGCGGAGTCGCGGGAATGATTGGCTGGGTCAGAGCGGCGGCCGTGACCTCGCCCAGCCCCTCGATGTCGAGGGCGCCACGGCTGCCAATGTGTTCGACGCGACCGCGCACTTGGGCCGGACAGTGCTCGGTGTTCGGGCACCGGAAATCAATGTCCCCCTCTTTCGCCGGGGCGAGTGTCGCACCGCACTCTGGGCAGCCGGTCGGCATGACCCATTCGCGTTGCGTTCCGTCCCGCAGTTCGACAACGGGACCAAGGATTTCGGGGATCACGTCACCCGCCTTACGAAGAACCACCGTGTCCCCCAGCAACACACCTTTCTGCACGACGACGTCCTTGTTATGGAGCGTCGCTTGACGCACGACCGAACCAGCGACCGTGACCGGCTTCATCACTGCATAGGGTGTCGCGCGACCGGTTCGACCGACCCCAACGACGATGTCAAGCAATACCGTGTTGACCTGCTCGGGCGGATACTTGTAGGCAATGGCCCAGCGCGGCGCGCGCGACGTCGCCCCCAGCCGGTCATGAAGTTCGAGGCTGTCGACTTTGACGACGACCCCGTCGATCTCGTGTTCGAGGTCGTGGCGGTGCTTGCCGTTTCGTTCGACGTAGGCGATCGCTCCCGCCACATCCGGCACAACCGACCAGTAGGGCGATGTCGGCATCCCCCACGACTTCAACAGGTCGTAAATCTCGGACTGATTCGCGACCGGCGGGTTAGCCCACGCACCGATTCCATGAACGTAAAGGCTGAGTCGTTTCAGCCGATCCTGCATGAGTTCGAGCTGACGTTCGTTCTTGGACTCCGCTTTCTGCCGAAGGCTTCCGGAAGCGGCATTGCGCGGGTTTGCGAAGGTCTTCTCTCCCAGGGACGCTTGTCGTGTGTTCAGGTCGGCGAACTCGGCGGTTCGGAAAAACACCTCGCCGCGAATCTCGACGACAGCGGGGTGACCTTCGCCGGTCAAGCGTTGCGGGATTGAAGGAATCAAGCGCACGTTCTCGGTGACGTCTTCGCCCGTGACTCCGTCCCCGCGCGTCGCCGCTTGAACTAGTAACCCGTTCTCGTATCGCATGCTCAGAGCGAGGCCGTCGATCTTCACTTCGCACAGCCACTGCACAGCCTGATCGGCATCGCGCTCGGTTTTCGCCATCCACTGGGTCAGTTCCTCGACCGTGAACACATTGTCGAGGCTGTACAACCGCTCGCGATGCACGACCGGGTCAAACAACGTCGAATCGGCGGAGCCGCCGACGAATTGGGTGGGGCTGTCCTGGCTCTGAACTTCGGGGAATTCCCGTTCGATCTCTTCAAGCCGCCGCATCAGCTCGTCGTAATCGGCATCCGCAACGAGTAACTCGTTTCGGGCATAGTACGCATCCGCGAGTTCCGTGATTCTGTCCCGCAATTCCGCGGCCTGCGCGTGTGCGTCTGACGGCGTCAATCCCGACACGGGTCGGTCATCAAGCGGTTCAGCGGGCACATCTCAATTCTACGAGCGAGCACACTTGCGCGGAGTAGTTGTGAGGCCAAACATTCCGCGCGGAGTCACTGCTCTGACGTTCATCCCGATTCCGCTCCCCAGTTCCGCACCACTCTTACTTTTGTGGAAACGAAATCGCCCATCTCCCGCGTTCGTGGAAACAAGATGCGCTTGTCCCACGCAGTCCACGCTCAACCCAGCGTTCGGTTTCCAGGAACGTCAATACTCGCCCAAACCGTTTCCACAAACGTAACGAGTGAGGGTGGAACGCTCCGCTGTTTCTGCAGACAAAGCGGAAGAAATCCGTGCTAGCTTGCCAAATCGGCCGGAGGTCTGCAGTAACGGCGGATTAAGCCGGATTTGTCTGCAGAAACAGTTGGGAGGGCGGGCTGAGGAGGTGCTCCGACCGGGGCTACTTAACGCCGAGGATGTCGATGACGAACACGAGGGTGTCGCCGCCCTTGATCTTGTCACCCGAGCCGACATCGCCGTATCCGAGGTCACTCGGGATGATGACGACGACACGCGAGCCGACCTTCTGACCGACGAGTGCGTCTCGGAAGCCCTGGATCACACCCGAGGTACTGAACTCCGCGGGCTCACCGCGGTC
>JBEGPO010000042.1:0-5108 GCA_041181465.1 Actinomycetota bacterium
GAATCGACGTGGACCGGGCGAGAACAACCAGCGGAAGGGCCGCGAGAAGAGCGACAATCGCAGCAAATGCACCGGATGAGCTCAGCATCGATTCGATATTGACGGGGACGGGCGCCCCGAAGCCAGTGAACACGGCCGACGTCACCGGGATCAAGATGGCCACCATTGTCGCCACGAGAATCACGGCATTCCAGCCGCGGTAACGACCATTGACGAATGTTTCCTGAGGAAAATCACGGGAAGGCACGGCAGGCGGCGCTACTTCCAGAAGTGTGGCGAGGGTCGACGGCGACCCAGTCGTGGACTGAGTCTCGGTTGCCGCTGGCGCTTCGTCCACGGCTATCGTCAGTGATTCCAGCACTGGCTCATCACCCAGACTCAACGAGGCAATCTTCGGATCAACGTCAGCAAAAACCTTTTTCAGTTCGTCCAACAACGGCTGTGCATCGGCGGGTTTCGCTAACCGCAAATGGGCGACGAATTCCTTTGCCGTTCGCAGGTCGTCTTCCCGCAACGTCACTTGCGCATCGAGCATCGAAATCTGTTCCGAACTTGTCATCTCTGCAGACTCCGCAAACACTGTCGCGATTTCCTCTTCGGACATGGATTTGCGCGTCGGGACGACGAGGCGGGCGGGCGGCGCGGGTTCCCGAAGACTCGGTTGGCCTGTTGCTACAGTGGGAAAGTAGTTCACATCAGAGGCCAATGGGATTGGCGTCGATCCCACCGCTGGCAGAATCGGCACGAAAGCAGCGTTTTCTTCCGATGCGGCAACAAAGGACGAACGTCGGGGACGACCAAAGAGGTTTTTCCCGTTTTCGTTATCCGCCGCCATGTTTCCTATCTTAACGCCACGATTTCGCGGAATCGCGGATTTACGCGAAGCGCCGCGGCACGGTTGCGACCGCCACGCCGCTCACGAGCAGACCGATTCCGACCCATCCAATGGGCGGGAGAACCTCGCCCAGCAACACGACGGCCAAAATTGTCGCGAAAACTGGTTCCAAAAGGGTCACCAGAGTGACGAGGGATGCGCTTGCACGGGTGAGCGCGTAACCGAACAACAAGTAGGCGAGAACCAATGGCCCGAGTGCGAGGTATGCACCCCGAGCCACATTGTCAAAATCTGAGACGAGCGGACCTCCCGTAAATGCGAGAACGACCAGCAACGGCAAAGCCCCCGCACCAAAAATTGAACCCATCGAGCCTTGAAAGTTCGCCCCTGCGGCGATCACTCGTGACCCTGCGACCGAGTACAACGCATACGCCATCCCGGCGACCAAGGCGAGCAGCACACCGTTGAGCCCAAGCTCACTAGTTCCCCCACGGGCAATTCCTACGAAGAAGAGTCCCGCCCCCGCGATTCCGAGGGCAAGGAACCATCGCTGTGTGGGCCTTTTTCCCGCAGTGAGCCACTCGATGACACCGGCAAAGAGGGGACCCGATCCCAAAGCCACCGTGTTACCGACCGCGACACCCGCGTCGCGCATGCCGGCATAGAACGCCAGTGGATAGATCAACACGCCGAGACCGCCGAGTAACACCCACCATCGCGCCCCTGGAATGGACAAGGCGCGACGAACCGAAGGCCAGGTGAGAGCAGCGAGAATTATTCCACCCACTCCCATCGTGAACGCGCCGATGGCGAACGTCGAAACATCGGGTGTCATTCCGGCAGCGACAACTCCTGTTGTCCCCCACATCAGGCACGAGACAAGAAGGGCGAGCAGAGCAGAACTGGACACTTAGCCCAGCGTACGCGCGATAGCGGCAACGAGAGCCGAAAAGAGCGGATGCCGGCTCTCGATTCCACACACCGTCGTGGCGATTTCTTCCGCGCTCAGTGTTGCCCTCATCCGCTGGAGTTCGACAGACTCGTCGTCCGACGGCACGTCAAACATCACTGCGGCCTCGATCACCCGAAGTAACGCCACCGGAGTGACCCCGCTCTCGGACAACACCGCAGCGGGTTCGATGAGGCGCTCGTGGCGCGATAATTTGCGCAGCGGTTGGCGTCCGACCCGAACGAGTTCGTCGTCGAGGTCAGGATTTCGAAAACGGTCAAGCGTCTGTGCGACATACGCTCGCTGGTCGGTCTCGTCGAGACCGTGACGGGCGACGAGCATCCGGGTCGTCTCGTCGAGCACCGCGTCAACGAGAACCGCGACGGAGGTCATGGCAAGAGCCTCGGCGATGTGCCGGGCCCCCGCGCAAAGTCCGAGATACGCAATCGATGCGTGTCCCGTGTTGACCGTCAGGAGTTTACGCTCGATGTACGGGGCTAAATCGTCGACGAAATGAGCACCAGGAATCATCGGTTCAGCACCATCGAACGGGGTACGGTCAATCACCCATTCACTAAACGCTTCGACAGTGACGTCCAAACCCTCTGCGGAGTTCTGTGCAGGAATGATGCGGTCCACGGCGGTATTGGCAAACTGTGCGCGAGACAGTTGGACATCGGTCGCCGAGGCGGCAACGAAAGATTTGAGCGTATCGGTCGCTCCGATGGCGTTTTCGCAGGCCATCACCGCGAGAGGCCTCACCACGGTACGGGCGGCAAGCCCCTTCGCGATCAGTGGCGCAACAAACTCTAAAATACGCGGGCCGACGGCCGTAGTGACGATATCAGCCTGCGCGATGGACTGCACCACCTGGTCGGCGTTCGTTGCCGAATTCAGGCCGGTGAAATTGTTGACGGTGTGAACGGTTCCGTTGGAACCCGTCTCGATTACTCGGTAAGAGTCGGTCGCAACAATGGAAGAGATGAGCGAATCGTCAACGTCGACGAAGATTACGCGGTGACCTGCGCTGTGCAGCGCTAGTCCGATAAATCCCCGCCCAATGTTTCCCGCCCCGAAATGGACGGCGGTCATGAGGCGTTGAGCTCGAGACGGGTCAGAACGTGGTCGACGGACGTGGCCTCAAGAAGTTCCGTCACCGCGGACATGTCGCTAAAGACCGTCGCGATTGCACCGAGAACTTCGAGGTGGCTGTCACCTTTTCCCGCGATTCCGATGACGAATCGAACAGGGTTTCCTCCCCAATCGAGGGTGCCATCGTAACGAACGACCGAGATCGCAGACCGAATGACGTCATCCTTCGATTCGTTCGTTCCATGAGGAATCGCAAGCAGGTTCCCCATGTAGGTAGAAACCGAGGACTCACGCGCGAACATTGCCGAGACGTATTCGTTGGTCACCGCGCCGCTGGAGACGAGAAGCGCCCCCACCTCTGCAATGGCCTCTTCACGGGTTGTTGCCGTTCCGTGAAGACAAATAGTGTCTGTGGTCAATATGTTCATCGCGTGAATCCCCGGTTGTCGCTTACCTATGCGCGCTGAGCCCGAAGGGTCTCAACAACCTCGTCATACTTCGGAGTGGCCATGAAGTTCTCCACCGTGACGTGCACGGCGTCGGGCGCCATCGTGCGCGCCCGATCCGTCAGCCCCGAGTGAGTAATCACGAACTCCGCGTCCGACGCCAATTCGGCAACAGCCTTGTTGATGACGGTGACGTCCGTGATGCCGGCGGCCTTCAGCTTTGTGCGAAGAAGGGTTGCCCCCATCGCGCTGGAGCCCATTCCCGCATCACAGGCGAAAATGACAGTGTTTGTAAGGTCAGCAGACATTGTTATTAACCCTTGTTCGCCTTCGACTGAGCCTTAGCTGCAGCAAGGTCGCCTGCTTCAGCGGCGAGGTCAGCCTTACGCGTCGAACGGACGATGATGCCCGCAATCAAGAACGACACGGTCGCCGAAAGCACGACGGACAGGATGACACCGAGGTACGAGTCCGACGGCGTCTGAATCAGAACCGCGAAAATCGAACCAGGGGACGCTGGGGCACGAAGACCCGAACCGAACAACCAGTTGGTTGCAACACCAGTTGCACCACCGGCGATGGCGGCAACGATGATTGCCGGCTTCATGAGGACGTACGGGAAGTACACCTCGTGAATACCACCGAGGAAGTGGATGATGATCGCACCAGGAGCGGATGCCTTCGAGAGACCCACGCCAAACACGGCGAAGGCAAGAAGGATACCGAGACCGGGGCCAGGGTTCGCTTCAACGAGGAAGAGGAACGACTTGCCGCTGGCGGCAGCCGCTTCGGTTCCCAGCGGCGTAAGAACACCGTGGTTGATTGCGTTGTTGAGGAACAAGACCTTCGCAGGCTCAACGAGAATGCTGAGGAGCGGCGCGAAGCCCGAGTCGTAGAGTGCCTGAACGCCGGATCCGAGAGCGTCAGAGACGGTCTGGACGAAGGGTGCAATTCCGAGGAATGCACCGATTGCGAGCAATCCACCGACGATACCGGCCGAGAAGTTGTCGACGAGCATTTCGAATCCGGCGCGAATCTTGCCGGCCCAAATTGCGTCAACCTTCTTGATGAGCCATCCACCGAGAGGACCAACGATCATTGCGCCCATGAACATGGGGATCGAGGTTCCAACGATGACACCCATCGTTCCGATGACTCCGACGACACCACCGCGAACACCGTAGACGAGGCGTCCACCGGTGTTTGCAATGAGAAGAGGGAGCATGTAGACGATCATGGGACCGACGAGCGCGAGGAAGTTCAGACCTCCGGGCGTTCCGGCCACATCACCGACGGCGTTCGGGTTGGCACCGAGAGTCGGAAGCCATCCCGTGGGGATGAAAAAGGCCGTGATGAGGCCCCAGGCAATAAATGCCGCGATGTTGGGCATAACCATGCCCGAGAGGAAGGATCCAAACTTCTGGATCCCTACTCGTGCTGATGACGAAGTCGTCATTGACTCGCTCCTTTTCTATTTTCTGTGTGTGTTACTGGGTGAGCACAGCGGACGCCGCAGTTCTGGCGTCAGCTGCATTTCTCGTCGAGAGAACTCTCTCGGCAAGTTCGCGCGCTTCGGGAAGCGTGAAGCGCGAAATTTCTGCCCGCACATCGGCGAGGGCTGTAGGTGACATCGACAACGAGGTAACACCGAGTCCGATGAGAACGACGGCAAGAATCGGGTCGGCTGCGGCTTCTCCGCAAATTCCCACGGGCTTCTTGGTCAGTTCTCCGGCGAGTCCAACTTCACGAATGAGGCGAAGGACCGCGGGATTCCAGGCATCTTGAA
>JBEGPO010000043.1:0-3371 GCA_041181465.1 Actinomycetota bacterium
ATTTCGCTGGTCCGTCTTTGGGGCAACGTTGCTAACTTACGTGTCTTTGAGTGCCCCTGCAAACAAGGCTGTTACTCGGGCGTGTCACAATCATGCATCGTTAGATGTTTCCGCTTTCGTAGATTTTTGCTAGCGTAATCACATGGCAAACAACTCAGTCAAAACCGGCGGAATTCTCGCGGGCGGGGGGTGTCTTTTCGGTCTCGCGCCGCTCATCATCTCGTTCATTGCGCTGGCATTCGGAAGCGATATCGGCAACGTCCTGCACTGGTACACGTTCTTCACCGCGCCGCTCGGTGCAGTGGTCGTGATCGTGGGACTCATCATTGCCATCGTGGGCGCCTCAAAGAGCACACCCGAGGACCTCGCCAAGTCGCTTTCGACCAGCGCCGACATTTCTGGTTCGAAAACGGCTGCTGCGCCGGGAACCTCCTCGGCGACAGTAACCCTGCCACCACTGCCGGCCGCACTCGCGCGTTCGGTCAAACTCGCGTATGCGATCGGATTCGGAATTGTGCTCGTCAGCTGCGTCATGCGGGTCACGATGTTCCAGCCCTTTTCGGGAATTCTGACTCTCTTCGACCTCGTTCCCGTGTTCTTCGCCGGGTGGTTCATTTTCCTGGCGCGAAACGCTCACGAAGGATTGGGGTTCCTCCGCCTCTACCAATCGCAGTTCGTCGTGTCGATCGCGGGTTGTGTTGCGGGGCTTTGGCCGCTTATCACTATGGATACCTCGCTGAGCCTTCTGGAGTACGAGGATGTCCCCTCATTCGAGATGGTCGGGACGCTGATCACGGGTTTCATTCCGGCGTTGGCGTCGATCGCTTCGCTCATTTTCGCTGGCGTCGCGCGGGCACGTTACCGCCGAAGCATCGCGAAAGGCTAGGCGAGCTCGGCGTCGACCCGAGCCGACAGTTCTGCGGCGGAAACTCCGGTGGGGCCCGACTCGGGGGTGTCACAATCATTCACCTATTTTTTAACAAAATGAACGATTGTCGCTAATGTTTGGTTATGGCGAAAAGCTCATTCAAAACAGGCGGAATCCTCGCGGGTGCGGGCTGCGTCTTCGGCATCGCACCAATGGCAATTATGTTCGCTATCGGGGGCATCGCCTCGGTCCTCGGGATGGACATGAACGCCCTGAACGGCCTGGGCGTCCTGGGCTGGTTCACTTTCTTTACAGCGCCCCTAGGTGCAGTGGTCGTCTTCGTTGGTTTGGTCACTGCCATCGTCGGCGCAACCAAGAGCACATCGTCGGATTTTGCGGAGTCGGCGATGTCGACTCAAGGACAGGCAGAGGCTGGTGGAACCGGAACTCCCTCCAATGCAAAGCCGGTCGAGTTGCCTCCCCTTCCACCAGGGCTGGCTCGAACAGTCAAGATTGCCTACGCTTTCGGATTCGTTGTTGTGCTTGTTGGCTGCGTGATGCGGGTCACAGTTTTCCAGCCTGTTTACGGAGTTGGGGTCTTCTTCGACTTCGTTCCCGTGATCTTCGCCGGCTGGTTCGTTTTTCTGGCTCGAAACGCTCATGAAGGATTGGGGTTCCTCCGCCTTTACCAATCACAGCTAATCGTGTCGATTGCCGGATGCGTTGTCGCGCTGTGGCCACTCGTCACTCTGGATACCTCGCTGAGCCTTCTGGAATACGATGACAGCGGCGCATTCCAGACGTTCGGGACAATCATCACGAATTTCATCCCGGCGGTGGCGTCACTCGCGTCGCTTGTTTTCGCGGGGGCTGTTCGTGCGATGTACCGCCGAGGCCTCAAGGCGAGTTAGGCAAGCTCGGCGTCCACGCGAGCGGACAGTTCCGCGGCGGTAACGCCCGTCGGCCCGGTCTCGTCGTGGGTTCCCTCGGGGTAGGTTCCGTGAAGCCCGGCGACGGGTTGCGCTGCGAAACCGGCGGAACGGGCACCTAGTGTCGATGACCGAACACACATTTCCGACTGAAGCCCGATGATGTCCAACGATGTGACGCCCAGGTCGCGCAGCCACCCGGCCATGTCGGGGTTTGACTCGAACACGTCCTTAGTCGTCTTGCGCCACACGCGTTCGCCATCGGCCGGTGGAATGGTCAACTCCCAGAAGTATTCGCCCGGCGCATCCAGTTCGTCGGCGTCACCGTCGTTTTGAACCCAAACCACGAGTTCGCTGTTGGCGCGGGCCGATTCGACTCGGTCACGGATTCGTTCGAGCAGCGCCTCGTGATTGGGGACGGGCCAGTCCCCCGCGAATCCCCAGTTTTGGACGTCGACGACGAGAAGTGCACGTGACATGCCCGTGACTACTTTCCGACAACCAGCGCGGCGAGTGTCTTCTTGCCACGACGAAGAATTGACACACCGCCGGCGAGCGTGCGGTCACCGACAGTGTCCGTCTCGGTGATCACGGCTTGGTTGTTGATGGCGACACCGCCCTGCTGGATGGCGCGGCGAGCGTCCGAGGCGGACGAACACAAGCCCGCCTCAACGAGCGCGACGGTGACAAGAGTGTCGGCGGTGACGACGGCTTGAGGCAGTTCGGCGGTCGCACCCGCGACGGTGTCGGCGTCGAGCGCGAACAGATCGCCGTTGCCGAACAGAGCGGCACTGGCGGCGACAACCGCATCGGCCGCCGCGTCTCCGTGAACGAGAGCGGTGACTTGCCACGCGAGCGTGCGCTGGGCTTCTCGTTTGGCCGGTTCGGACTCGACCTGAGCGGCCAGCGCTTCGATCTCAGCGCGGGACAGGAACGTGAACACCTTCAGTCGGTCGATGACGTCGGCGTCAAGAGTGTTAAGCCAGAACTGATACATCGCGTACTGGGATGTGAGGTTCGGGTCGAGCCAGACGGCGTTGCCTTCACTCTTACCAAACTTTGTTCCATCGGAATTAGTAATGAGCGGCGTGCCAATCGCGTGCGCCGAGACCCCCTCGACCTTGTGAATCAAGTCTGTGCCGCTCGTGAGGTTCCCCCACTGGTCGCTTCCGCCGGTTTGCAGGACACAACCGTATTGGCGGTACAGCTCAAGGAAGTCAAGTGCCTGCAGGACCTGGTACGAGAACTCGGTGTACGAAATCCCGGCCTCGGAATTCAGTCGGGCGCTGACCGCGTCCTTCTTGAGCATCGTGCCGACCCGGAAGTGCTTGCCGATCTCGCGCAGGAAGTCGATGGCCGACATTGGCTGGGTCCAGTCGAGGTTGTTGACAAGACGGGCGGGGTTCTTCCCCGAGAAATCGAGGAACTTCGAGATTTGCGCGCCGAGGTAACCGACCCATTCGGTGACCGTCTCACGGTCGTTGAGGGTACGTTCGGCGGTGGGCTTGGGATCGCCGACGAGACCAGTCGAGCCGCCGACCAACCCCAGCGGGTTGTGCCCCTTCAATTGGATG
>JBEGPO010000044.1:0-3151 GCA_041181465.1 Actinomycetota bacterium
CCGACCAGATGTCGACCTCCTTGAATTTCACGATCGTCATCCAGACGAGGACGTCCATCACGAGGATGATGACGACGCCGAGCCAGAAGGCCGTCTGGCCGATGAGCGGGAACCCCGCGAAGAAAATCGGCGTCCAGATGGCGTTGAGGGCTAATTGCCAGATGAACAGTCGAATGCCGGCGGTGCGGGCGGGACTGGACGGCATTCGCCACGCGCGCCAGAACGACACTCCGATCAAGACATACAGGACCGACCAGACGGGTCCGAACACCCAGTTCGGCGGTGTCCAGGGTGCAACGTTCGCGTCGGCGTACCAGCCGTCGACGTTGCCGGCGGTCGACAGTGCGCCCAGCCCGCCAATGATGAACGGCACGGCGATACTGATGGCCAACGCGAACCCTTGACGGGGACGGGTGGATATCGGTGATGCGGACATGAGGACTCCTTCGGTCGTCGTTCAGACCAAGCCTGCCACACGCCTAGAATTGTGACTCATGACGTACCCCCGCCACCGCGACACGACCGGCGTTCAGCCTTCTCCGTCGTTCCCCGCGATTGAGCACGACGTTCTCGCGTATTGGGCGACCAACGACACGTTCCGCAAGTCGATCTCGAACCGCGAGGGATGCGACGAATGGGTGTTCTATGACGGACCGCCCTTCGCCAATGGACTGCCGCACTACGGTCACCTTCTGACCGGGTACGCCAAAGACCTGTTCCCGCGATACCAAACGATGCGCGGCAAGCAGGTTCACCGTCGATTCGGGTGGGACACGCACGGGCTTCCCGCGGAACTCGAGGCCGAACGACAGCTCGGAATCACCGACAAATCCCAGATCGAAGAGATGGGCCTCGCCGCCTTCAACGCGGTCGCGAAAGAATCGGTTCTAAAATACACCAAGGAGTGGGAGGAGTACGTCACCCGCCAAGCGCGCTGGGTCGACTTCGAGAACGACTACAAGACACTCGACATCACGTTCATGGAGAGCGTCATCTGGGCGTTCAAACAACTGCACGACAAGGGCCTCGCCTACGAGGGATACCGCGTGTTGCCGTATTGCTGGCGCGACCAGACCCCGCTGTCGAATCACGAACTGCGCATGGACGACGACGTCTACAAGTCGCGCCAAGACCAATCCGTCACTGTCACCTTTCCGCTGACCGGGTCGACAGCGCACGAACTCGGACTTGTCGGGGTCAACGCACTCGCCTGGACGACCACGCCCTGGACCCTGCCGACCAACGCGGCGCTCGCCGTCGGTCCGACGATTTCGTATTCGGTGCTTCCCGCAGGACCGAACGGTGCTGCGGCGGACGGAGAAAACTTCCTTCTGGCAACCGACACCGTCGGTGCGTACGCCAAAGAACTCGGTTACGACGATGCGGCAGCAGCAAACGAGGCCGTGACCGCCACTTTTGTGGGTTCGGACCTGAGTGGAATCACCTACACGCGTCTGTGGGATTACTACGCAGACGCCGAGGGCATGGAGAACGCCTGGCAGATTCTCGTCGCCGACTACGTTGCGACGGGTGAAGGCACCGGAATTGTGCATCAGGCGCCCGCCTATGGTGAAGATGACCAGATCATCTGTGCCGCGGCAGGAATCCCCGTCATCGTCTCGGTCGACGATTCGGGGAAGTTCCTGCCCGAAGTCAGCGACGTCGTGGGACTCCACGTGTTTGACGCCAACAAGCCACTCACCCAGAAACTGAAGGCCGACGGGCGCCTGCTCCAACAAAAGTCGTACGACCACTCGTACCCGCACTGCTGGCGCTGTCGTAATCCGCTCATCTACAAAGCCGTCTCGTCCTGGTTCATCCGCGTCCCCGAATTCCGCGACCGCATGGGTGAACTCAACCAACAGATCAACTGGGTGCCCGACAACGTTAAAGACGGCCAATTCGGAAAATGGGTCAGCGGTGCTCGCGACTGGTCGATTTCGCGCAACCGCTACTGGGGTTCGCCGATTCCCGTGTGGAAGAGCGACGACCCCGACTACCCGCGAATCGACGTATACGGGTCTCTCGACGAGCTCGAAGCCGACTTCGGTGTTCGCCCGACGGACCTTCACCGCCCCGCGATCGACGAACTGACGCGCCCGAACCCGGACGACCCGACCGGCAAGTCGACGATGCGTCGCATCACTGACGTACTCGACGTGTGGTTCGACTCGGGTTCGATGCCGTTCGCCCAGGTTCACTATCCGTTCGAGAACCGCGAATGGTTCGACACGCACAACCCGGCCGACTTCATCGTCGAATACATCGGACAGACACGAGGCTGGTTTTACACGCTCCACGTGCTCTCGACCGCGTTGTTTGACCGACCTGCGTTCACTAACGTCATCAGTCACGGAATCGTATTGGGTAACGACGGGCAGAAGATGTCGAAGTCACTGCGCAACTACCCGGACGTGTCCGAGGTGTTCGAGCGCGACGGAGCCGACGCGATGCGCTGGTTCCTCATGTCGTCGAGCGTCATCCGAGGTGGAAACCTCGTCGTCACTGAGGAAGGCATCCGCGAATCGGTTCGCCAGTTCTTGTTGCCGCTCTGGAGTACCTACTATTTCTTCACCCTTTATGCGGGTGACGTCGACGCCGTTCGCCGGACCGACTCGACCCACGTTCTCGATCGCTATTTGCTCGCCAAGACTCGCCAGCTCATCGAAAGGGTCACGGCCGACCTCGACGCTCTGGACAGCCCGATGGCGGCGTCGGCGATTCGTGATTTCGCTGACGTGTTGACCAACTGGTACGTCCGTCGTTCGCGGGACCGATTCTGGGATGGCAACGATCGCGACGCCGTCGACACGCTGTACACCGTCCTCGAAACCGTGTGTCGCATCGCTGCGCCGCTCGCACCGCTCGTGGCCGAAGAGGTTTGGCGTGGACTGACCGGCGGAGAGAGCGTTCACCTGACCGATTGGCCAGACGCGACCGAGTTTCCCGCGGACGACGCGCTCGTTATGGCGATGGATCGTGTCCGCGAGGTTGCCTCGGCTGCTCTCGCGTTGCGCAAATCGAAGGGACTGCGCGTCCGCCTTCCGTTGGCGACATTGACGGTTGTCGTCCCAGCTGCACCGACGATTCCCGAGTTCACCGACATCCTGCGCGACGAAATCAACGTCAAGACTGTCTCGGTTGTCGAACT
>JBEGPO010000045.1:0-4571 GCA_041181465.1 Actinomycetota bacterium
ATTTTTGGTCCTTCCAAGGACTGGGAGTGCGCCTGTGGCAAGTACAAGCGTGTTCGCTTCAAGGGCGTCACGTGTGAGCGATGCGGTGTCGAGGTTACTCGCCAGGCCGTTCGTCGCGAGCGCATGGGCCACATCGAGCTTGCCGCCCCGGTCACTCACATCTGGTACTTCAAGGGCGTACCGAGCCGCCTCGGTTACCTCCTCGACATGGCGCCGAAAGACCTCGAAAAGGTTATCTACTTCGCCGCGTACATGGTGACCTACATCAACGAAGAGCGCATCCACCAGGACATGCCGATCGTCGAGAAGATGGTCCAGACCGAAATTCGTGACTACGAAAAGGTCCGCGACGAGGAAATCACCGATCGTCAGAAAGAACTCGAAGACGAACTCGCCAAGCTCGAAGCCGAAGAGGCCAAGGCAGACGTGAAGCGCAAGGCCAAGGAAGCCGCCGAGCGCGAGATGGCGAACATTCGCAAGTCCTTCGATGACGACATCGCCCGCTGGCAGCGCGCATGGGACTCGTTCCGTTCGCTCAAGCAGGGTGGCCTGTGGGGTGACGACACGGAGTTCCGATTCCTCGTCGACCACTTCAAGGGAAATACCGACCCCGACAAGACGACTCTCGACGAGACCTACTTCACCGCTCTCATGGGTGCGGAAGCCATCGAGCACGTCCTCAAGGACCTCGGCAAGAACGACCGCGAAAAGCTCAAGGCCGAAGGCGAAGTTCTTCGCGACGAAATCAAGAACGGCAAGGGACAGCGCAAGGTTCGTGCAATCAAGCGCCTCCGCGTCGTCAACTCGTTCCTCGTCCCCGCCGGTCAGGACCCCCGCGACGTTCCTCTTCCCGAGGCGATGGTGTTGCGCGTGATCCCGGTGATCCCGCCCGACCTGCGTCCGATGGTTCAGCTCGATGGCGGACGATTCGCCACCAGTGACCTCAACGACCTCTACCGCCGCGTCATCAACCGCAACAACCGTCTGAAGCGATTCGACGAGCAGATGACTCCGCAGATCATCAAGAACAACGAAAAGCGCATGCTTCAAGAAGCGGTCGACGCGTTGTTTGACAACGGTCGTCGTGGACGCCCGGTCACCGGAACAGGTAACCGCGCGCTCAAGTCGCTGTCCGACATGCTCAAGGGAAAGCAGGGGCGTTTCCGCCAGAACCTTCTCGGAAAGCGCGTCGACTACTCGGGCCGTTCGGTAATCGTTGTCGGACCCCAGCTCAAGCTTCACCAGTGCGGTTTGCCCAAACAGATGGCGCTCGAACTGTTCAAGCCCTACGTCATCAAGCAACTTCAGGACAAGGGACTCGCCTCGAGCATCAAGAGCGCGAAGCGTGCCGTTGAGCGCGCCTACCCCGAGGTATGGGGCGAGCTCGAAGAGATCATCCGCGACCGTCCGGTTCTGCTGAACCGCGCACCGACGCTTCACCGCCTCGGAATTCAGGCGTTCGAACCGCAGCTCGTCGAGGGCAAGGCCATCCAGCTTCACCCGCTCGTTTGTGCCGCGTTCAACGCCGACTTCGACGGCGACCAGATGGCCGTCCACCTTCCCCTCTCGGTGGAGGCCCAAGCCGAGGCGCGCGTTCTCATGCTCGCCTCGAACAACATCCTCAAGCCTTCCGATGGACGACCCGTGACGGTTCCGACCCAGGACATGATCATCGGTCTGCACCACCTCACCTCGGAGCGCTCAGGCGTTGCGGGCGAGGGACGCGCGTTCGGAGGAATCTCTGAAGGTCTCATGGCCTACGACCTCGACAAGTTGCACGTCAACGCTGCGATCAAGATTCGAGTCCCTGGAGTCGTTTTTGCCGCGGGCACCACTCCGGAAGGCTTCGCTGACGGAAAGGCATTCGAGACGACTCTCGGAAAGGCGATCTTCAACAGTCTTCTTCCCGCTGACTTTCCTTACGTGACGGACGTCGCGGACAAAGGTGTGATCACCGAAATCGTCGAGGTCTTGGCCGAGAAGTACCCGAAGGTCGTCGTTGCGGCGACGCTCGACGCCCTCAAGGACGCGGGATTCCACTGGGCAACTCGTTCGGGAGTTACGGTCGCACTGAGCGACGTCGTGACTCCGAAAGAGAAGAAGACGATCATCGAGAAGCACGAGAAGTTGGCCGCCAAGGTCGACGGACAGTTCGAAAAGGGACTCATCTCGGAACTCGAGCGCCACAAGGAACTCATCACGATTTGGACTGATGCCAACGTCGAAGTTTCGGCCGCGTTGAAGGCCGAAATGTCCAAGGGTTACAACACCATCAACCGAATGGTTACCTCCGGTGCTCGTGGAAACTGGCTGCAGGTTGGAAACATCGCCGGTATGCGTGGACTCGTTGCGAACCCGAAGGGCGAAATCATCTCGACCCCGATCAAGAACTCGTACCGCGAGGGACTGTCGGTTGCCGAGTACTTCATCGCCACCCACGGTGCTCGTAAGGGACTCGCGGACACGGCACTTCGTACCGCTGACTCGGGATACCTCACCCGTCGACTCGTTGACGTGTCGCAGGATGTCATCATCCGCGAAGCGGATTGTGCCACGACCAAGGGCCTTCCGTTCACGATTGCGACCGACGGGGTTGCCGCTGACAACGTCGAGAACCTCGTCTTCGCTCGCACCCTCGCTGCTGACGCGGTCGACGGTAAGGGCAAGGTTGTCGCCGAAGCCGGAACCGACATCGGTCGCCAGACGATCAAGGACTTCATCTCTGCTGGCGTCACGTCGCTTTTGGTTCGCTCACCGCTGACGTGTGAGTCGACAAAGGGCGTTTGTGGCGCATGCTACGGCCGCTCGATGGCAACGGGTAAGACGGTTGACCTCGGCGAAGCAGTCGGAATCATCGCCGCTCAGTCAATCGGTGAACCCGGAACCCAGCTCACGATGCGCACCTTCCACACCGGTGGTTCGGCGTCGGCAGTGGACATCACGCAGGGTCTTCCTCGCGTGGCCGAGCTGTTCGAAGCACGTACCCCCAAGGGAGCGAGCCCCATTGCTGATGCGACCGGTCGGGTTGCGATCGACGAATCGGGAGCCCAGCGCAAGCTCATCCTCACCCCGGACAACGGTGACGACGCGTACTCGTACACGATCCTCAAGAACGCTGTTCTTCTGGTCGAAGACGGGTCGCACGTCGAGGTCGGAACCCAGTTGTTCGTCGGAACGCTCGACCCGAAGGATGTCCTTCGAGTTCGCGGTCTGCGCGAGGTTCAGACCCACCTCGTTGAGGGCGTTCAGGGTGTTTACCTGTCTCAGGGTGTTCCCATCCACGATAAGCACATCGAGGTCATCGTTCGTCAGATGCTGCGTATGGTGTCAATCGTCGATCAGGGTGACACCGAGCTCGTACCCGGTGAACTCATCGACAACATCCGTTTCCGTGCAATCAACCGCGAGGCTGTTTCGCGTGGAGCCAAGCCCGCCACCGCGCGCGCCGAACTCCTCGGAATCACCAAGGCGTCGCTCGCAACCGAGTCGTGGCTGTCGGCCGCGTCGTTCCAGGAGACCACTCGCGTTCTGACGCAGGCGGCCCTCGAACGCAAGTCCGACCCGCTTATCGGGCTGAAGGAAAACGTCATCATCGGAAAGCTCATCCCGGCCGGAACCGGTCTCGCGAAGTACCGCGCGGTCGACATCAAAGCCAACGTGGACGAAGCAGACCGCAAGTACCCGCAGCGCCACTTCACCGCGGGCGGCTTCTCGGAAGACGCGTTCACCTACGCCGACATCGAGTCCTTCAACTCGGCGTCGTATGACGCATCGGGTTTCCAGACCGAGTACTAAACCAGCACTCGCGAACGGGGTGGGCCTTCGGGCTCTCCCCGTTCGTCGTTTCTGGGGAGGACGCCGGCGGGGGTTGCCCACGACGGATACGGTCGAGCGATGCTCGACACTCTGTTCATCGCCTCGGTGGCCGCATGGGCAGTCGCGCTCGCGCGGGTCGACTTCCGTGAACACCGGTTGCCGGACCGGCTGACTCTCCCTGCTATTCCGGTCGCACTGGGAGTTCTCGGCCTGAATCACCCGCAGAATCTGGGGTTTGCGGCGACCATTGCGCTGGTAGTTATGGCGATGGGCCTCGTTGCGAACCGGATCGCGGATCTCGGACTGGGCGATGTGAAACTCCTACCCTCGGTCGTCATTCTCGTGTCAAACGCAGAGAACCCCGCCGAAAATCTCGCGGAATGGTTTGTCGGAATGTCGATTCTCGGCGGAATTCACGCGGCAATCCACATCTCGATCACTCGCGACCGTCATTCGCACATCCCGTTTGGACCCGTGATTCTCGGGGGAATGGTGGCCGCGGTGACGGCGGGTTGACCAAAACCCTTAATACGGTGTAATCTTGAGATTTGTGTGCTTGTCATCGCGTGCGAGGAATCGTGCGGGAAAGCAACACACACAAGGACCGTTATCCGGGTCGACTGCGTGAAGCAGCCGAGCCGAGGTCCCCACGGCATATCGACCGCCGGTCGTTTGAGAACATCACTGTCACCGTGCAGAAATTACAAGGAGAAAAGTCGTGCCAACGATTCAGCAGTTGGTTCGTAAGGGACGCA
>JBEGPO010000046.1:0-5091 GCA_041181465.1 Actinomycetota bacterium
CGAGGCGAATCCGGGAAGACGATCCGGGCCGACGACGAGAAGCGCAACGAGTCCGATGAGGAATAGTTTCTCGATAGTGAGACCGAACGACATATTTCTAGAATAGCGCCGAAAGACCATAGAGTTTAGGGAGCGGATAGGAGGGCACATGCTCGATGCACTACAGGTCGCTGCGTGGACCGAAAACTATGTCACTGAGCCCGCTGCCATTCGTAAAGCACGTCAATCTTCCCGTGAACACGGGGTGGAACCAATTACACCGGCGATGGGCTCGTTTCTTGCCTCCCTCGTGTCCTACTCAAATGCTCAATCAATTGTCGAGATTGGCACGGGACTCGGTGTCGCCAGCCAGTGGTTACTGCTCTCGAGCCCCGAAACACATCTGACGACGATCGAAAAAGACGTGGATCACCAGCAATCCGCAAAAGACCTTTTCGCGAGCGCGGGAATTGCCCTAAGCCGAGTTCGGCTCATCAGTGGCGACGCTGTCGATATCCTTCCTCGAATGAATGAAGGCACATACGACCTCATCGTTGTCAACGCGACGGGAAAGGGCACGCTCGACCTGACCCGCCGCGCGCTCCACCTTGCGCGAGTCGGCGGCATCGTCGCTGTGACACACGCTCTCGGTGGCGGACTCGTTGCCCAGCCGACTAAACGCGATGCCGTAACGTCTGAGCTTCGCACGCTATTAGGCGACTACGCGGTCGACGAAAACGTCCGTGCGACCATGGTGCCCGTTGGCGACGGAATTCTCACGCTCATCAAACTATAGAAAGCAGTACAAATGAAGAACCCCGTGACGTTCCCGCACCCGATCGGATTAATGTTGTTTAACCGATTTGAGTATTCAGAACGAGTGTTGATGTCACTCAGCGCACAGACGTTGCCGGTCGACCAATCCAAGTTGTACATCTCGATTGATGGCTACGCCGGCTCTAAGGCCGAGCTTCAGGGCAAACTCGATAGCACCCGCGCAATCGAGGAATTAGCGCGTGCAACGTTCCCGAACGCCACGATTCGACGTGGAGAAATCAACACTTTTCCCGAAAGCCTGCGTTATCTCGAAGACAGTATGCTGGCGTCACATCCCGACGCAACCTGGCTTGGATGCTTTGAGGAAGACTACGTCCTCGGCCCCGAGTATTTGGCCATCATCGCTCAAATGAGTTCCGCCGCAGAACCCATCGACGACATCGCGATTCTCGCGGCTACGGGGGAAACACTCGATCCCGACAAACGCGACATGGAGGGCATTTTCCCCATCGGACATTTGTGGGCCTATCTCGTGCGCGTGGCACATGTTCGCGAACGTCGCGACGACCTTCAGATTTTCCGCGAGCAAATGAGCGGGAGGCCTTACTCGGATCGTGACAAGAGCGCTCTCGCGCTTGTCATGGCGTCGCGAGGCGTATTTCCCGTGGGTGTCGGCAACGACCACCACCGGCTCAATCTCGCGTTTAAGTTCAACCGAATCGGCGTCACCACGGGACTTTCTTACGGAGAATACATCGGCGCCGAAGGCGAACATATGACGGAAAAATCTTTTGCCCGCTTTAACTTCAGTCCACCCACATCAGTCCCGTTCGACATCAGCACGGTGGACTTTTCCGCTATGGTTCCCGATCTTCGAGATCAGTTTCGCGCAGATTTCGCCAAGCGGCTCGCGGAACGTTATGTCATGCCGAAGATCCGAGCATTTTCGGCGCAGAAAAGTTTCCAGAGCATGTCACGCTGGCGCAGAGCGGCCGCGCTATTCGGCCAGGCATTTCGCTCACTTTTTTAGCCGGCACCTCTAGCAGGGCGTTGGTCACAACCGGGGGACGAAGACTATTTAGTGACTCCGTTGAGCGCGTCGCGCAGTGCGACCGCTTCCTCGTCCTTGAGCGAGAACACAAGACGACCGCCGCCTTCAGCAGGAACCTTGACAATGATGAGGTCCCGCTTCTCTCGAATCGCTTCCATGGGGCCATCCCCCGTGCGTGGCTTCATGGCGGCCATGGCGGTACTCCTCCAGATAAGACGTTTACTCCATTTTAGTGCCCATTTCGGCGCTGAAAAATCACGGGGGCGTCCAATCCGACCCGTCGACGGACCAGAACCATTTCACCCAGAGAAACTGACCGACGATTCCGACGGCCACCGAGACGAGCGAGAGGGTGCGATTTCGCGCAATCACTCCGGTAATGGGGAATATTGGAATCAGCAAACGGAAGATGCTGGATTGTGGAAACAAGACCATGACGAGGTACAGGACGTAGGACGCGGTCCACGCAAGAGCCACCGACCCGAGTCGACGCGTTGCGGGAAGTAGCGCGATGGTGACGGCAACAAGGGCGAGTCCACCAATCACCCACGGAGCCCCGTCGTGGAACCACCACACCGCGGAATCCCACCAGCCGGTTCCCCAGCCGTGCTCGTCGGCACCGGTGTACGGCCTCCGCCACGCCAGTTCGGTCTCGAGGTACGCGGTCTGCCGACCCGTGACCCACCATGCGAGTGCCGGCCACACCGCCGCCGACAGCCCAGCCAACACGACGAGTCCCGCGAGCGGACCACGATTCTCACGCCCGCGCCACGCAACCACGGCAATGATCAGCACCGCGAGCGCGAGGGGGACGCCGACTGGTCTCGTCAGTGCGGCGAGGGGGATGAACAGCGCAGCCAACCACCATCGGCGCTCGACGAGCCCGATCAGAACGACGACAAGGAACAACATGCCCAGTGACTCCGCATAGCCGACCTGGTAAATCGGCGCAACGGGGGCAAAAGCGATGACCGCGAGCGCCGCCAGGGCGGCCGAATCACCGACAATGCGACGGAAGAACCGGTCCGCAACGGCAATGAACAAGGCGAAGGCAATCATCGATACGACAACGGACACGAGTGCGAATGGCGCACCGGTCAGGGCCATCACCGTTCTCACGAGAATCGGGTAAGCGGGCATGAACGCCCAGGCATTCTCGCCCACTCGGCCGTCGTCTCCGATTGGCAACTCGGATGGGTATCCCGTTTCGGCAATAATCCGATACCAGTGTGCGTCCCACATTCTCGAGAACTCGAACAGGTCGGGTTTCTCTGCGGTCCAGGGGTTTTCGGCCTGACCGTCCGCGAACCACAACAACATTCCGGTCGACACGAGTCTCGACGCAACAATGATTCCAACGAGAGCGAGCCATCGTGGCACGCTCCCTAGCGAGACGGCTCTCTTCACCGCTAGCGCGCGGGGAAGGGGCGTGCCGACGGACCAGTGTAGACCTGCTGGGGACGACCGATTTTGGTCGCTGAGTCTTGACGGGCCTCGCGCCAGTGTGCGATCCAACCAGGAAGGCGCCCGATGGCGAACAACACGGTGAACATCCTCGTCGGGAAACCCATGGCTTTGTAAATGACGCCGGTATAGAAATCTACGTTGGGATACAACTGCCGCTCCTGGAAGTAAGGCTCGGCCAGCGCGATTTGCTCGAGTTCCTTGGCGATGTCAAGCAATGGGTCGGTCACACCCAGTTGATCGAGTATTGCGTCCGCGCTTTCCTTAACCAGACGCGCGCGCGGGTCATAGTTCTTGTACACGCGGTGTCCGAACCCCATGAGCTTGATCTGCTCGTCCTTGTTTTTGACCCGCTCCACAAACTTGGCAACACCTTCGCCTGAGTCTCGAATCTTGCCGAGCATCGACAGGACGGCTTCGTTCGCACCTCCGTGCAACGGACCGCTCAGTGCGCTGATGCCCGCCGAGACAGACGAGAAGATTGTGGCGTCGGTCGAACCGACAAGGCGAACCGTCGACGTTGATGCGTTCTGCTCGTGGTCCGCGTGCAGGATGAGCAAACGGTCGAGCGCTTTCGCGAGAAGCGGGTTCACCTCGTAGGGCTCCGCCATGAGCCCAAAGTTCAGACGCAAAAAATTGTCGACGAATGATTGTGAATTGTCGGGGTACAAAAACGCTTGACCAATCGACTTCTTGTGGGCATAGGCCGCAATCACGGGCAGTTTGCCGAGGAGACGCATAGTCGACAGCTCTACTTGCTCTGCGTCATGAACGTTGAGCGAATCCCCGTAATAGGTTCCAAGAGCGCCAACCGCGCTAGACAAAACGCTCATCGGATGCGCGTTGTGCGGCAGGGCGTCGAAGAATCGCTTCAGGTCTTCGTGCAACAGCGTGTGGTGACGAATCTCGTCATCAAATTGTGCGAGTTCCGCGGGGGTTGGCAATTCCCCGTAAATGAGGAGGTAGGCGACCTCGATGAACGTCGAGTTCTTGGCGACATCTTCGATGTCATAGCCGCGATAGCGCAGGATTCCCTTGTCGCCATCGATAAACGTTATCGCGCTTTCGGTTGGTGCCGTGTTGACGAACCCGCGGTCAAACGTGTTCAAACCCGTTTGCTTATGCAGCAATGCGATATCGATAGCGTTCGGACCATCGACGGACGTGACAATCGGGAACTCCGCCGAGCCGCCCGGGTATTCCAAGCGTGCGGTGGGGTTTTTCTCGTCGGTCACGGGCTCTCCTCGCAGACGTTCATGCTGGTGCCCAGCCTAGAACACGCCAGCGACGGCAAAGACCCGCGTTGTGTGGCCACAAAATTAACCCTGTGGGGGCAACGCGACGATGATCTCGTGATCACCGGGAATGGGGCCGCTCTTGGATGCTCCGCCTGGACTTCCGATTTCCTTAAAGAAATCGACATTCGCGCGGTAGTAGTCGCTCCATTTTTCCGGCAGGTCGTCTTCGTAATAAATCGCTTCGACGGGGCAGACCGGTTCACACGCACCACAGTCAACGCACTCGTCGGGGTGGATGTACAGCATGCGATCGCCCTCATAAATGCAGTCGACGGGACATTCGTCGATGCATGCGCGATCCTTCAGATCGACACACGGAAGTGCGATTACATACGTCATGCGGTACCTCCCACCACTCCGTTCAATTCTACCGAGCGCTCCCGCTCGGAATGTGCGGCCAGGCGCTGGCGAGTCCACACAACAGCGATGCACCGATCACCCAGACGTTGCCCGCATCGCTCGCGGCGATGAGGACACTCCCACCGGTCGAGCGTTGAGCCAGAACAAGAACCGTCACGAGGA
>JBEGPO010000047.1:0-3262 GCA_041181465.1 Actinomycetota bacterium
TCCGAAGCAGACGCACAGACGATGCTCACTATGTTGCAAATGAATGCCCTGTTCGACGACACCACCAACAAGGTTCGCCCGACCCGCTTGGTTGCCGAAATCCTCGACTCTCGTAAGGCCGAGCTCGCCCGGGTTGCCGCCGTTGACGACCTCGTCATTAGCGATAATCTCGCTGCGCTGCTCGTCGCGCAGATTGCCGAAAACCCCGCGCTCTCGCCGGTCTTTGCCGACCTGTTCGACGCGGACGGCGCTTCCGTCAACATGAGGGCCGTCGACGCTTACGCGCCGTTGAATAAGCCCGTCGCGTTCTCGCAACTCGTTGCCGCGGGTGTCGCGAAGGGTGAGTCGGTCATCGGCTATCGAATCGCCGCAGAGTCCCGTTCGAGTGCGGCTCAGGGGGTTTTCCTCAATCCCTCCAAAAACGACGAGTTCGTCCCAGCAGCGGGCGACTCGATCATCGTGGTCGGAAACCTCTAGAGCCACCCACAGACCAGTCGGCGTCGCGGATCACCGCGGCGCCGACTGCTTGTCACGGCACACGGTAAATTGGGGAGTTGACCCCACGTCGTTAGGAAGCTCGCCATGTTGTTGACCATTACGTCACTGATCTTCATCGTTGCGTTCATCCTGATCTTGACGGAAAAGGTTCCTCACTACCTCGTCGCCGGGGTCGGCGCTATTGCCGTCCTTGCAATCGGCGCACTAGACCCCGTCACGGCGTTTACCAACCACGAGATGGGAATCGACTGGAGTGTCATCTTTCTCCTCATCGGCATGATGCTGATGGTGGGGGCAATCAAGACAACCGGAGTCTTTCAATTCCTTGCGGTCAAGGCCGCGATTCTGGCTCGAGGAAACGCACGCAATACGTTGCTCCTCATCCTGGGAATTTCAGCGCTCACGAGCACGGTTTTGCCCAACTTGACTATCGTGATGCTCGTCGCCCCCGTGGCAATTCACCTCGCTCGCGAACTGGGCCGATCGCCCGTGCCGTTTCTTCTGGCGACCATAATCGGGAGCAACGTGGGAGGCACGGCCACGCTCATCGGTGACCCACCGAACCTGATTATTGGAAGTCGCGTGGGAATCGACTTTATGCAGATGCTCGTCGTCATGGGACCCATTGCACTTATCGGACTCGTCGTGACCGCGGCATACTTCGTCATCGCGTTTCGGAAATCGCTAGCACCAACCAACGATGATGCGTCACGCAAAATCACGACCACCGCGACGCTGACCAATGTGCCACTTCTCGTCGTCAGCCTCATATTGCTCGCCCTCATCATCGGGACCTATATCGTCGGGACGTTCTTTGGTTTGTCGCCCGAATACATCGCGCTGTCCAGTGGTGTACTCGCAACCCTCATGTCTCGCGCGTCGTTGACACAAGCTGCGGCCACCGTCGAATGGAAGACTCTCGGTTTCTTTGCGGGACTTTTTATCATCGTCGGTGCTCTCGTTTCGGTCGGTGCTCTCGAGGCCGTGTCCCGCTGGCTGATCTCGGTCATCGGTACCGACATCAACGTCATTTCAATTTCGCTGCTCGCATTTTCGGGAATCGTGTCGGGAATCGTCGACAATATCCCCTACGTCACGAGCATGATTCCCGTGATTTTCAACCTCAACGATGCTCTCGGGTTG
This sequence comes from Actinomycetota bacterium, assembly GCA_041181465.1. Lineage (GTDB taxonomy): Bacteria > Actinomycetota > Actinomycetes > Actinomycetales > Microbacteriaceae > MWH-TA3. The sequence goes on from JBEGPO010000047.1 coordinate 1,642, forward strand.
TCGGAACCCTCGGTGCTCTGGTGGGCATTGGCCACAGGTGCTGACTTTGGCAGAAGCCTGACCGTCGTCGGAGCAAGTGCCAACATCGTGGGAGTCGCCATCGCCCATCGCGAAGGAATCAAACTCTCCATGTGGGATTACGCGAAGGTAGGAATTCCGGTGACACTCTTGTCGCTGCTGGCGACGGTTCCCTATTTCCTCTTCGTCATCAATTAGGCGACAACAAAAAGCTGGGCGGCAAGGTGCGCATCTAGCGCAACACTGCCGTGTGCGCCAGTGACGGAGTATTGACCGCTCGCACCAGTGACTGTGACTCCACTCCCAGGGATGATTCCAGTAGCAGCACACGACTGAAGCAACCCCTCGTCGGCTTGAATTCCTTCGCCTATCGCGGTCACCGTCATCGGGGTTCCGTCGGCGCATTCCGTAGCGGGCATTCCGTGGACGAATGGGTTGGATTTCCGCCCGATCAGTTCGAGCCCCGGGATCGGGTTGCCGTATGGGTCACTGTCGAGATTAGTGAGTAGCGCTGCGAGCTTTTCCTCGGCGGCATCACCGAGGACGTGCTCCCAGCGACATGCTTCTTCATGACAGTCCGCCCAATCGAGACCAAGTACATCAAATAAGAATCTCTCTGTAATACGGTGCTTCCTCATGACGGCAACCGCGATGCGGCGACCCTCGGGCGTGAGTTCAACGATGCGGTTGTCGTCAAGGTGCAACAAGCCGTCCCTCTCGAGCCGCGACACCGTCTGTGACACCGAGGGCATCGCCTGCTCGAGTCGTTCGGCGAGGCGAGCGCGAAGGGCGGGCTGGCGTTGTTCTTCGAGTTCGAAGACGACCTTGAGATACATCTCGGTCGTGTCAATCAGATCGGACATGTCCACCCCCTCTGTTTCTCAAAAATACCGTCCGCTGTGGATAATTCGTGACACGAGTTCGTGTGGAGTGGTGAGTTATCTCTCATGACACATTCACCGACCGGTCGACACTTCATTGCAATTGGCGAAATCCTCTTGATCGCCGCCACATCGTTGGGCGCTACGCTCTGGCCAATACAACCGGCGAGCGCAACTATCGCGTCACCCGGCAGCCTCTCATCAACGAGCGCACCCGCTGGAATCATCATCAACTCGCCGTGGGTGGTGGACACGGAGGGAACGGAATGGGCATACGGAACGACCAGTTCGACCATGGGGACCCTGATTTCACGAAATCCAGCAACGGGTGAATTCACGTCGAGAGCAATCATCACCGGAGATGAAGGTTCGATTGCTGGTCTCTATTCACCGTTGACCAACATGGCGATTTTCAGTGCCCGCCGCACCGGGTCGGGGAATCGAATCACCACTTTCGATCTGTCGACTGGGACTCGGGTCGCTACTCGAGTCCTTGCCAATGACGAAACACTCATTCGCGCATTGACGTTCAGTAACATCGCAGACTCTTACATTGTCGGCACGAACCAAAACCCGGCGAAAGTAATGAAGTACGGAACCACCACTGGGACCTTGGAATACAGTTCGACGTTTGCAACGGGACTCAAAGAGATCACAGCGTTCATCCCAAATGGCAACGAAATATTGGCGGCGGTCAATACGACGCCAATCAAATTGGTCTC
>JBEGPO010000048.1:0-2955 GCA_041181465.1 Actinomycetota bacterium
AACACCGATGCCTTCGGCGGCCGGGTCGACGTTCACGGTGAAACCGCGAATGGCCCCGGAGCCCACGAGCCGGTCGACGCGTCGCTTCACGGCGCTCGCGGAGAGACCCACAACATCGCCGATGTCGGCAAAGCCAGCGCGCGCATTCTCGCGGAGTTGCTCAATAATTCGCTTGTCAGTTGTGTCCATCGCACTATTCTAAGCGATTTGGTGCGCGATTTCAGAGTATTCCGCGGGTTTGGAGCGCTACGGGCGACGTTCGGTGATGGTGATCACCTGGGTTGCGGTGTCGGACTGGCCTGTCGACGACCGCGTGAACGCCGATCGAACCGTGTCCATCGTCGAGATGTTGTGAGAACTCTGCATCCACACCAACGCCACGATGGTCGCGACCGCGCCGCCCAGCGCCGCGACGCCAATCGCCCAGCGGGGACCGAACGCGTTCGATACCCAACCCGCGAGAGGCGAGCCGATGAGTGTCGCGCCCATGAGCAGGGTCGAGAAAATGGCCATCACCCGACCGCGAAAGATTTCGTCTGTCGTGGTTTGGATGTAGCCGTTGATTGTTGCAACCATGAGTACTGCACCGAAACCCAAGATGGGGAAGAGGACAACGAACGTCGTCACGGTTGGCGCCAGCGATGCGGCCAGACCTCCGACAGCAATCGACGCGGCGGCCATGGTGATGACCGAAAGCCGGGGCCGAGAGCTTCGGGCCACGAGAAGAGCGCCACCGAGTGATCCCACGGCGAGAGCCGACATGATGAAACCGTAGTCGTGCGCCCCGAGCCCGAATTCGATGACCGCCATGGTCGCCGAAAAGATCCCGAAATTGAATACGAGGGCGGCAACGACAAACAACATCGTGAGCACGATGAGCAGGTCCGCGCGGGATCGAATGTAGGCAAGCCCAGCCCGGAATTGACCGCGTTCCTTGGGCGCCTTCAGGACGGTGTGCAATTCACCGCGTCGGAGCATGGAGATTGCGACAACCGCTGAAGCGAGGCTGAGCCCGGCAAAAAGAAGAGTCCAGCCCGTCCCGAGCAACGCAATACCGATTCCCGCCAACGCCGGACCAACGAGTCGCGACGTATTGAACATCATCGAATTGAGTCCGATGGCGTTGGAAACGTTGTCTTTGCGGACGAGTTCGTTGACAAAGATTTGGCGGGCAGGCGTTTCTATCGATTGAACGATGCCGAGTCCGAGTGCAAGCGCATAGACGAGTCCGAGTGTGGCAACACCGGTCAGAACGGCGATTCCGAGGACGACGCCGAAGAGGGTCTCGATGACAGCCGCCCAAAAGATGATAATCCGACCGGGGAATCGGTCGATGAACGGCCCGACGAACGGCCCGAGAATCAGAATCGGACCGAATTGAAGAGCGAGACTGAAGCCCAGTGCAACGGCGTCATTATTGGTGAGTTCGGTGAGGACGAGCCAATCCTGTGCCGCGCGTTGGCCCCATCCGCCGATGTTGGCGAGGAGAGCCCCGATGATCCAGATGCGGAAGTTGCGATTTGCCAAAGCCCGAAACATTGAGGGTCTCGGTTCACGTGCACTACGTTGACGACGAACGACCATGTCTCTCATCCTAGGCAGGCGACGCGGTTTGCCCCGCACCGCCTAATATGGGGCGCATGGCCACAGTCCGCGGAACCACCCACACCTACGTCGATTCCGATGGCGTCACGATTCATTTCACCCGATGGGCCTCGCCGAAACCGGTCGCCGTCGCTCAGATCTCTCACGGACAAGGGGACCACCGAGGGCGTTACGAGCAACTTGCTCAGTACCTGGTGGGTCGGGGTTTCACGGTGTACGCCGACGACCACCGCGGGCACGGCGAGACGGGACTTCGTCAATGGAACGGTAGTGTCGATAAATTCGGCTATCTCGGTCCGCGCGGCGTGAACGGCGCGATCGATTCCATCAGCCAGATGACGCGAATCGCTCGTGCAGAGAACCCCGGCCTGCCGCTCGCGTTCCTCGGCCACTCAATGGGGTCACTCTTGGGGCAGATCGCCTTAGACTCGGGCACGCTCAACGCGGATCTCGTGGTGTGGTCGGGAACCGCGCTTCGAACCCTTTTCACCATGAACGGTGGAGACCTCAACGCACGACACGCACACCTCGGAACAACCGGACACGAATGGATGACTCGTGATGTGACAGTCCACCACGACAAGGTCGACGACCCCTTCATTTTTACTGTGGACATTATGAAACAGTTTGGAATTCGTGGCGCACTTCAACTCTTGGGCACGCCCAAGCCCCCGACGCGTGACGTTCCGATTCTCATGTTGCAAGGAGACGACGATTCGCTGGGCAACGAGAAATCCGTGGTGGCGCTCGCGGACCGATACGTCAAGGTTGGCTACAGCGATGTGACGTTGATCTCGTATCGAGGAGCCCGACACGAGGTCTACAACGAAACGAACCGCGACGAGGTCTTCGCCGATCTCTCGGCGTGGCTCACGGAACGACTCCGATCCATCACCGCATGAAGGGTGAATACAAGGTTCCCGGCGGAAAACTGATTGTCGTCGAGGCCGAAGAGCGAGACGGCCACCTGGTCGACGTCGTCATTTCAGGAGACTTTTTTCTCGAACCGGACGAGGCGCTGGACGCTATGACTCGCGCAATCGAGGGACTTCCCCTCACCTCCGACGCGGGCGAAATCGCGCGCAGGGTTCGCGACGCACTCCCGGCCGACGTCGTCATGCTCGGTGTTCACCCCGAAGCGGTCGCAACAGCGGTTCGCCGGGCGATTGCCGACGCGCGATCCTTCGCAGAGTACGAGTGGGAATTTCTTGCACCAGAACCACTTTCGGCGGCCGAACACATGGCACTCGACCAGGTCTTGACCGAAGAGGTCGGTGCCGGCCGACGCGGGCCGACGCTGCGTTTCTGGGAGTGGAATGAAAAAGCGGTCATCATCGGATCATTCCAATC
>JBEGPO010000049.1:0-7582 GCA_041181465.1 Actinomycetota bacterium
TAAGGCCGCGCTCCGCGACAGTGTCGTCGCGGTGATTGGTGTCATCCTCATCGCGGCGAACACCCGTTCGTCCGTGTCGGGACTATCCCCCATTTACGACATCATCAACCATGATGTTCCGCTCGGAATCGACGCCCGCGCTGTTCTTGGGTCGCTCGCACCGATTGGGTTTGTCATCGGCGGGCTATTGACACCGAGGCTCACGAGGCGAATCGGGCTCGAGTGGAACCTCGTCACACTGGTCGCATTCATCGCAATCGGCCACACCGTTCGCGCTCTCGCCACGGACTGGACGGTGCTGGCACTCGGCTCAGCTATCGCTCTGATCGGTTCGGGCATGGGCAACGTGTCGTTGCCCCCGACTATCAAGAAGTATTTTCCCCAGCACATTGGATCGATGTCGGCGGCGTACATCACCTTTGTCTCTCTCGGTTCCGTTGTCCCACCGCTTATCGCCGTACCGCTCAGTGAGTCGATGTCGTGGCAGTTCACGATGGCGATTTGGGCGGCGTTCGCCGCCGTCACACTCATCCCGTGGTTTCTTGAAATACAGTCCGGGCGCAATTCCGGCGACCCACTCGGTTCGGTGGGCGGCCCCAAACTGGCACTCGGGAAATCTCCCACCGCATGGGCAATCGCCGTCGCTTTCGCGGTGTCCAGCATCGCGGGATATGGGATGTTCGCGTGGTTGCCCGACATCGCCAAGGACGTCGTCGGGATGACCGAGATCGAAGGCGGATTGATGCTCTCGACTTTTTCGATCGCGGGAACCCCGATGGCGCTTGCCATGCCTCTCATCGCGGCGCGCATCCGAAACGTTGGTTGGCTCGCCGCGCTCGGTGGGCTGCTGATCTTCGCTGGGTTCGGGGCAATGCTTGTCGCGCCGACCGTAGCGCCCTACCTGTGGGTCGTCTTGTTCGGCGTGGGCCCTTTGTTGTTCCCTCTGTCACTCGTGCTGATAAACCTGCGCACCGAATCCACGTCGGCGTCACTCCAACTCAGCGCGTTCACTCAGTTTTTTGCCTACTCGGTCGCGGCGACCGTTCCCCCGCTCATGGGAATATCGCGCGCGATAACGGGGTCATGGAGCATCGCATTGGCAGGACTCGCACTTTCTGGACTCGCTGCCGGCTGGTCCGCGGTGATTTTGTCGCGAAACAACACGGTTGAATCAGAACTCGTCGCGAATTAGTCCAGCCAGCGCTCGGCGAGGTAGTCCGAGTTCACGCGACGGACGGTGCCGGACCGCGAACGGAAGATTACGCTCTCGGTTCGCAACCATTTGCCCTCCGGGCGAACACCACGAACCAATTCACCGTCCGTGACGCCGGTTGCGACAAAGAACGTGTTGTCACTCGCGACGAGTTCGTCGGCGGAATAGACATAGTCAAATTTGAGACCAGCAGCGAGTCCACGCTCGCGCTCCTCGTCAGTGCCCCACTGGAGGCGACCCTGCATGAATCCGCCGAGGGCCTTGATCGCGCAGGTGACGGCGACGCCCTCAGGGCTTCCGCCGACGCCGTAACACATATCGATTCGGTTGTCGGCACGGGCCGCGTTGATGCCGGCGGCGACATCGCCGTCAAGAATCAACCGCGTGTGCGCACCCGCTGTGCGAATCTCTTCGATCGCATCGGCGTGACGCGGCCGATCGAGAATCGCGACCTTGATTTCATTAACCGGCTTCTTCTTGGCCTTCGCGAGGGCTTTGATGTTGTCCGTCAGCGATTGCGACAAATCAATGACCCCGTGCCCGTCCTCGTTCGACACCAGTTTCTCCATGTAGAACACGCTCGACGCATCGAGCATCGAACCGCGATCCGACACGGCGAGCATCGAAATCGCGTGACCGCGGCCCGCCGCCGTCAGGCTCGTCCCATCAATCGGGTCGACCGCGATGTCGCATTCTGGTCCGTTCCCGTTTCCGACCACCTCACCGTTGAACAACATCGGGGCGTTGTCCTTTTCGCCTTCGCCGATGACGATGGTTCCCTGGAAGTTGACCGTGCCGAGGAACTTTCGCATCGCGTCGACCGCCGCGCCATCGGCGGCGTTCTTGTCCCCGCGACCGATGAACGGGTGGGCGCGAATCGCCGCCGCTTCGGTCGAGCGCACCAGTTCGAGGGCGAGGTTGCGATCCGGATGGGCGAACTGGTTTGTCATGAAAATCCCCTGTGTCACGTGCACTGCGACGTCGTCGCGAGTGGATCGGTGTGACTCCAGACTATCCGTAAGCCCCCAACAGTAGAATGAACCCGCGCTTGCCCGACATTCCAAGGAGAACCATGCCCGTCGCAACACCGGACCAATACGCCGAGATGCTGGACACCGCAAAACAGAATGTCTTCGCATTTCCCGCGATCAATGTGTCGTCGTCGTCGACCATTAATGCCGTGTTGCAGGGACTCACCGAGGCCGGTTCCGACGGAATTCTTCAGGTCACAACGGGTGGCGCTGACTTCTTCGCCGGGCACACCGTCAAGGCGCGTGCAACGGGCGCCCTCGCGATGGCAAGGTTCGTACACGAGGTAGCAAAGTCGTACCCGATCACCGTCGCGGTTCACACCGACCACTGCCCCAAGGACGCCCTCGACGGTTTCGTGTTCCCGCTCATCGAAGCGAGCGAAGAAGAAGTCAAGGCGGGGCGTAACCCCATTTTCCAGTCGCACATGTGGGACGGGTCGGCTGTTCCTCTGGCCGAGAACCTCGAAATCGCCCAATCGATGCTCAAAAAGACCAAGAACATCAATGCCATCCTCGAGGTCGAGATCGGTGTCGTCGGCGGCGAAGAAGACGGCGTCAGCCACGACATCAACGACAACCTGTACACGACGCTCGACGACGCCATCGCAATGGTCGAGGCTCTGGGTCTCGGCGAAAACGGCCGCTACATGGCGGCTCTCACCTTCGGAAACGTTCACGGTGTTTACAAACCCGGGAACGTGAAGCTGCGTCCCGAGATCCTCGCCGACATTCAGGACGGTCTCGCGAAAAAGTACGGCACAGACGCAAAGCCGCTCGACTTGGTTTTTCACGGCGGTTCGGGTTCGACCGAAGACGAGATCTTCGAAGCTGTCCGCAACGGCGTCGTCAAGATGAACCTCGACACTGATACTCAGTACGCGTTCACCCGGTCGGTCGCCGACACGATGTTCCGTAACTACGACGGAGTTCTCAAGGTCGACGGCGAGGTCGGCAACAAGAAGGTCTACGACCCGCGTTCGTGGGGCAAGCTCGCCGAAACGGCGATGGCGTCACGAGTCGTCGACTATGCAAAGCAGCTCGGCTCGGCCGGGCACGCACTGTCGCGTTAGGACACCCGCCCCCCGAGGGGACGATCGCTGTCGCCACGAAGTTCCTTCGGCAACGAAAACATGAGGTCTTCCGTCGCGGTCGTGACCGTCTCGATGTGCGCAAAACCTGCTGCGCGAATGTCCGCGAGCAACTCGTCCACGAGATATTCGGGAACACTCGCACCTGACGAGATACCCATCGTCGAGACGCCCTCGAGCCACTCTTGCTTGACCTCGCTCGCGTAGTCGACCCGGTACGACGCACGCGCTCCGGCTTCGAGGGCGACCTCGACCAAGCGAACCGAGTTCGACGAGTTCGACGACCCAACGACGAGAACGAGGTCGCAGTCAGGTGCAATCTTCTTGATGGCGACCTGGCGGTTCTGGGTCGCATAACAAATGTCGTCACTCGGCGGATCCTGCAGGTGCGGGAATCGCGCGCGCAAGCGACGAACGGTCTCCATCGTCTCGTCGACAGACAGTGTCGTCTGCGACAACCAAATCAGATTTTCGTTGTCAGGAACCTCGATGACATCGGCTTCTTCGGGGTTGTTGACGAGTGTCGTCTGGTCGGGTGCGTGGCCCATCGTGCCTTCTACTTCTTCGTGACCTTCGTGGCCGACGAGCAGAATGTGAAAACCTGTTCGCGAAAATCTCTCCGCTTCGCGGTGAACCTTGGTGACAAGCGGGCAGGTCGCGTCGATTGCCATGAGGTTGCGGTCGAACGCATCGCTCTTGACTTTCGGAGAAACGCCGTGGGCACTGAATACCAGGTGCGAGCCGTGGGGAACCTCGTCGACCTCATTCACGAAGATGGCTCCGCGTTCCGTCAGCGACGCAACGACCTCGACATTGTGAACGATTTCCTTGCGCACGTATACCGGTGCACCGAACTGGTCGAGCGCCTTTTCGACCGCAACAACCGCGCGGTCAACTCCGGCGCAGTATCCGCGCGGCGCGGCGAGAAGAACCTTTTTCGGGGCGCCGCTGAGAACCTCAACCAGTGGGGTATCCCGGACGGGATGAGCCTCGCGCAACTGAATATTGATTTTGCCGTTCGTCACTGTGCTCACGACTACAGTCTACGTTTCAGTTGAGGGCCGCGAGGTCAGCAATCGACCGCCACTCGACCTTCCCGTCGGGCCCTGTCGCGACGAGAATGAAATCTGTTCCCTCGCGAGGGTCGGGGACATGCAGTCTGACCACGCGCTCACCGTTTTCCCATTCGACAATCAACCCGTTGTCGTCGGAATCCCAGCGATACTCGCCGTCGAACGCCCCGTGGGATTTACGCAACCCGGCCAAGTTCAGGGTCGCCTTCGTGAGCGGTTCACCCAGTGCCGCCTCGACGTCTGTTCGCTCACCGATCAGCGCAGACATGGTGAATACGACCGGTACATCGGTGAGCATCGCGATGATTCGATCCATGAAATCGTCGCCGTGATCGGTGCTCGGCATCGCGTCGAGCACGATGGGCTCATCCTCGAAACCGGTCTCGGGAGTCATCACCACGAGGTCGCGAAGGTAGAGGGGAACCATCCCCGCCGCGTTGTCGAGGACTCCCAAATCGTCGTAAACATAGGTAACGGGGCGCATCGAATTCCTTTTCGCGAGAAGGTTCCACAGTACCGTCCGCCGTCAGTGGTGACGGGTACGGTTAAACCATGACGGACGCTCCCGACGACATCACACCGCTATCGGTGAGTGTCGCGTCGCGAGTCGCCCGCGACAAGATCGCCGCGTGGAAATCCTTCTGGCTCGAGGGCGAAATCGCCGAGTGGAAGCCGTGGCAACAGATTGTGTTCTTCACCGTGAAAGACGAAACAGCCCGAATCGAGTGCAAAATCGACGGGTCGAGCGTCACCGCATCGGGCGAACAGTTCAAGGCGGGCGACAAGATCCGCCTCTTCGGCCAATTCGACTTCTGGCCCAAAAACGGCGAGATGAAATTCGTCGCCAACACGATTCGCCACGAGGGGCTGGGCGACTTCCTCGTCGCCATCGAGAAGTTGCGTGCCACGCTTCAGGCGGAAGGTGCGTTCGACGAATCTCGCAAGGTCCCACTGCCGAAATTCCCGCGGTGCATCGGGCTGATCACCGCGAAAGATTCTGACGCCGAAAAGGACGTTCTCGCCAATGCGCGCAATCGCTGGGCCGACGTGCAATTCAAGACCATCTATACGGGGGTTTCCGGTGACGGCGCGACCTCACAGATTCCTGGAGCTATCGCGCAGCTCGACGCCGACCCCGAGGTCGACGTCATCATCATCGCGCGAGGCGGCGGAGCGTTCCTCGAACTGGTCGCGTTCAGTGACGAGCGGATTGTGCGCGCCGCGATGGCGTGTGTGACCCCGATTGTCAGTGCGATTGGTCACGAGAACGACCGACCTCTCCTCGACGAGGTCGCCGACCTGCGGGCGTCCACGCCGACCGACGCTGCCAAACGGGTTGTTCCCGACGTCGCCGCGGACCTCGCCGAAATCGACCAGCTGAGAGCCCGAGGTCGCCAGATTGTGACGACGGCGATCACCAATCAAATCGATCGAATTCGGCAGTTGGCGTCTCGACCGGTCATGGCGAGCCCCCTCGCGTACCTCGAACGGCACGAAAACGACCTCGCCAATCTCGCCTATCGCGGCTCGACGTTCGTGGAATCACTCGTCCACCAGACGACCGACCGTCTGCACGGAATTATCGGCAAACTGCGAACACTGTCTCCGCAGAAAACCCTCGACCGCGGGTACGCGATCGTGCGAAATGCGGCGGGCGTCGTCGTCACATCCACGGCATCGGTATCGACGGGTGACCCTCTCAACATCCGAGTCGCTGACGGCGACATCGCGACGACCGTGAACTAACGAAAGGTAACGTTGAACCATGGCTGACAAACTTCCCGAGGTGTCGACCCTCACCTACGAGCAAGCCCGTGACGAACTCGTCGCAATTGTTGATTCCCTCGAAAAGGGCACAGCTTCTCTTGACGAATCGGTCGCACTCTGGGAACGTGGCGAGGCACTCGCAAAGCGTTGCGAGGAATGGCTCGCCGGCGCTCGTCAGCGGCTTGATGCCGCTCGGAAGCCCGCGGAGTGAGCGCCGCTCAAGAACGCCGCAATCGGCAGAACGTTTTCACGCTGATCGGGGCACTCCTCGCCTCGTTCGGAATTGTGCTCGTCATCGTCGTGATTTCGATTCGACCCAATCCGACCTCGCGCGCAGAAGTGGATTGGCACTCCGTCCACAGCGACGCACCCAACTCCTCCCTTCTCGTTGACCCAGTGTTCGCGGAATCCGACGGTGACTGGTGGGCGAACCGAGCGGATTACCGAGCCGGCCAAAACCCCGAGTGGTACATCGGATTCGTTACCCCGACCAGCGGGTTTGTTGTCGTCCACGAGTTCCTGGCCGACGTCTCGCCCGAGGTGGCCGAGGTGCTTGATGACGTCACCACGTCACCCATCGTCATCGACGGTTCGATGTGGACACGATACGACCGGTCGGACCTTGAAAACCCCGGGAATTATCGACATGTTTACGAAATCGCTTTGCCTTCGGGCGGTATCCTGATCGTGTCGGGCACGGCCGCCGTGAGCGAAATCGAACTCGCCGCGTCTCTCGCGTTCGAATCGGTGAACGTCCAGGTGACAGGAAAGGGCTGAGGATGTCTGCACAACGACCCGAGACCCCTCGCGATGCGTGGCAGCAACTCGTGGCCGGTAACGGTCGCTTCATCAGCGGAACTCTTGCGCATCCCCGGCAAGACGTCGACCATCGGGATGCGCTCGCCGACGGACAGCGGCCTTTTGCGGCCCTGTTCGGATGCGCGGATTCGCGTCTGTCGGCCGAAATCATTTTCGACCTCGGATTGGGAGATCTTTTCGTCGTCCGAAACGCGGGGCAAACGATTTCCCAATCCGTCGTCGGCTCGCTCGAATACGCCGTCAGCGCCCTCGGGGTAAGCCTCATTCTCGTACTCGCCCACCATGATTGCGGGGCTGTGCGCGCCGCGATCGATTCCCGCAAGCCGGATGCGACCCCGTTGCCCGTCAACATTCGGTCGATTACCGACGCCATCCAACCGGCAATTGACCGCGTGCTCCTAGCCAACGCGACCAGTGATGTTAACGAGATTGCGGTCGACGCCGTCGGCGAAGAACACCTTCGTGACACGATTGCCGAACTGCTGTCGCAAAGCGAACTTGTCGGGGATGCCGTCGCAAACGGTAGCCTCGGTATCGTCGGTGCGACATACAACCTGCGCGAGGGTCACGTAATCCCCTCTATCGTCTTTG
>JBEGPO010000050.1:0-2511 GCA_041181465.1 Actinomycetota bacterium
ATTTCCCCCGACAATGCGGACACTGCGGGATGTTACGTAACAAAAGTGGTCGGGATTAGCCGTAACGAGCACTCGTGAATACCGTGGAGACATGGAGTACGGAATCGTTGCGGGACTGCTCGTCGTGTCGACGCTGCTCGGTCTCGTCTGGAAGAGCCGGCAGGGCCGAGTCGTCGCACAGAGCGGCTCGACCATCTCGCTCGACTTTCGCGAAGCGGGTAAGACCACCCTCCTCCAGTTCACGACCCCGATGTGTGGGCCGTGTGCGCAACTCAAACCGCGTCTCGAAAAGATTGCGAACTTTCGCAGTGACGTCGCTTATCGGGACGTCGACGCGGTCGAACACCTCGACCTCGCGAACCGGTTGTCGATTCGATCGACCCCGACGACTCTGATTGTGAGCCCGGACGGCGAGATTCGCGCGCGCATCAACGGCATCGCCCCGGCCGAAACGTTCATCAACGCCATCGAAGGCACCATTCCCGCCCGATCCATCACTGCGACCGAGGAGACCGTCATATGAACAAGCCCACCGGAATCGACCCCCGAGGACCGCGCTTCGGCGCGACCATAACCGCCGTCCTCTTGCTCGTCGACGTGTTCATCTCGATCCCCCTCGCGACAGCACCCATCAACGTCGAGGCGAACGGCTACGTTTTGCTCGTCGTCCTATCTGGAATTTTCCTGTGGGGTGCCGTCGGCGGAGTTCAGCAGTCGCCCTACGGCCTGTTCTTTGCGAAGTTCATTCGCCCGCGCCTGAAGTCTCCGGAATTCGTCGAAAGCCCCGCCGGCCCGACGTTTTCGCAGGCGGTTGGTTTCATTGTGACTATTACCGGCGTTCTTCTGTACCTCGCCGGCATCCCCGCCGCTGTTCCCGTTGCCGCGGCATTTGCGTTCGTCGCCGCGTTCCTCAACGCCGCTTTCGGCTACTGCCTCGGGTGCGAGATCTACTTGTTGTTCGCCAAGCGCGGCATCACGTTCGGGCTTGAGAAACCCGGAACGCCCCGCACAACACGAGTCGGATCCGACCACAACATCTAGACTTCAAACCACCGAAAGAATGGGTGAGATGTCGAGTCGTCGCGTGGTCATCGCCGGTGCGTCCGGTTTCATTGGTCGTGCGCTCGTCGCGGAACTGACGGGATCCGGGTGGTCGGTGACGCGGCTCGTTCGTCGCCCCGCAACTCGAGCCGAGGAGGTCGCGTGGGACCCGCTGACCGGAGAGCTCGACCCCGCCGCGCTGTCAGGCGCTGATGCCGTCATCAATCTGTCGGGCGCGAGCATCTCGCAAATTCCCTGGACGCGCTCGGTTCGTGAGTCGATTGTCGCATCCCGGCACGAGGCGACGACGACCCTCGTGACCGCGATCAATCTCGCAAAGGTCGCGCCGAAGGTGTTCCTCTCCGGGTCGGCCGTGGGAATCTACGGTGATCGGGCTAACGCCGAATTGACGGAGACCAGCGCGCGAGGTGCCGGGTTCCTCGCGGACGTCGTTGAGGGCTGGGAAGCCGACGCTTCACGAGCGACGTGTCGAACCGTGTTCCTGCGAACCGGGCTCGTTCTTGGTGCTGGTGGTGCGCTCGCCCCGCTTCGCCTGGCGACGATGTTTTTCGCCGGTGCGCGCGTCGGTTCTGGACAACAGTGGTGGCCGTGGATCAGTCACCGCGACGAAGTCCGTGCCATCGTGCACCTCATCGACTCGAAACTGGCGGGTGCGGTCAATCTCGTCGGCCCGACCCCCGCACGTTCCGTCGAGGTGACCCGCGAGCTCGCGCGAATCATGAAGCGACCGCACCTGTTTGTCATTCCCGCCTGGGCCATCGGCTTACTTGGTGATGCCGGCCGAGAGCTGCTCTTGACATCTCAGCAGATTCGGGCGACGGCGCTCGAAAAAGACGGGTTCGTGTTCGAACACCGAACCATCACCGAGGCGCTGCGCTGGGCTATCTCGGGAAAACGCCGGTAACGAAGCGAACACCACGGGCGAGCGAGCCGAACCGGCCGGGGTTGCGCAACCACAACGCCCCGCGCACCACCGGCGCAAACCACCCGAACACCCGCTCAAACACGCGCGACCGAGCGCGAGCATCGGCGTCGCTGCCGAATCGGGTCCCCGACGAATCCTTCGGGTGCTGACTGAACGTGATCGGGAAATAGTCGCACTTGAGTTTCGCGCGATTCGCGTCGGCGACAAAGATGTACTCGTCGCCCAGGAAATTCGGAGTTCCCGCCCCGAAGTCCTCGTCGAACGTCACCTTCGCTTGGCGAATTAGCTCGGGACGAACGGCGAGTTCGATCGTGCCGACGCGGGCGGAATTCCACATATTCGCCGATTCGCGAATCGCCGGGTAGCGCTTTCGTAGTGCACCGGTTTCGTCGTTGGCTCGACCCAGCAACACCGCGAGGCGCGGGTTGTCCTCGAACGTCGCGAGAACCTCGGCGAGCCCGTCGGTCAGCCAGGTCACGTCTTCTTCACCGAAAACCAACACCTCGCCCGTCGCCTCTCGAATC
>JBEGPO010000051.1:0-7820 GCA_041181465.1 Actinomycetota bacterium
CGAATTCTTGCCGACGACGTCGTGTCGTTGCGCCGCGACCTCAACGATCACCAACAGACCGAGACGGAACGTCAAACCGAACGAATCGCTGTCGCCGACCAACTTGACCAGGTGTCACTGAGGATTCGAACGCTCGAAAAAGATTTGACGTCGGATGCCGTCGATGGCCACCGCCGCGTTTCGTTTGAACTCGAGCAGGTGCGAGAACGTTTCCGAAACCTCAGCCAGATCATTCGAGACCGCATCACGCTGTTGTCGCAGGACATTGCCGAGTCGACTCCCAACCTTGCGATTTCGGACGAGATGGTCGAGGCCGCACGGGTTGAGGTCGCCGCACTCGAGTTGCAGGTGACGGGCATGGAAGCCAAGGTCGGAGCCGCCGCCGCCGCGACCGCAACAGCCGCCGCGAACCTCGATGCCATCGACCACGAGATTGCCGAGCAGGGAGTGCTCATCACTCAGCACGATCTCGATCGAGCGTCGCTCGAGGGTCGCGTCGACCTCGCACGTTCCCGTGTCGCGAGCGCGCAGGGCGAACTCTTACGCAGTGAGAGCGCTCGCGAGGCTGCCGCGATGCGTCAGACCGAGGCCGAGTCCGCGCTGTCGGAAATCGACGACTCTCCTGGCGGAACAAACACGGAACTCGAAACTGCTGTCACGACGGCCGATGCGCGGGTTCTCGAATTGCAATCGACGGTCGACGCCGATCGGGAAACACTGCACACTCTCGAGCGCGAGCGCGATGCTCTCGCCGCTCGTGTCTCTGCTCTGTCGTCGGCGTTGGAATCGAAGGACGGACGCGATTCGGTCACGGGTCGTCGCGGAATCCGTGGACTCGTCGCCGACAACATCACGGTGACTCCCGGTTTCGAGGCGGCGATTACCGCCGCCCTGGGTGGTCTTGCCGACGCGATTCTGGCCGACACGCGGGACAGTGCCATCGATGCACTCGCCCACGCGACCGCAACCGACGCGGGTCGAGTTGAAGTTGTGCTCGCAAAAACGGACGGCCCGGACCCACGCATCATCGCGGTGGCGGGGGTGCAATCGGCGTCCGAACTCGTAGCCGGCCCGGCCGGTATCCTCGGGATTTTGTCGCACACGTACGTTGCCGAGGACCTGGATGCGGCTCGAGCGGCGTGGCCGGCGATTGTTTCCGCGGGAATCGCGGATTCCGCGGTGCTGGTGACGCGCGCGGGTGAAGTGTTCACCCGGTTTGTCTTGCGCGGCGGACACGGTGCCCAGCGTTCACGAATCGAACTCGCGGGTGAACGCGACGAGGCGAAGACAATGCTCGGAACCGTCTCGACCGAAATCGAACGTCGTCGCAACGCGCTCGACACTCTTCGCGACGACCTGCAGTCAGCCAAGACGATTGCCGCGACGGCACTGGCCGACTTGCGCTCAGCCGACGCGCGAAACGCCGAAATCGTCTCAGAGAAGTCGAGACTTCGAGCCCAAGCGGAAGCCGCTGGCTCGGAAATCGAGCGCATCAGTTCGGCCCTCGACAAGGCGACGACCGCCGTCGACGAGGCCGACGCTCACCTCGGTGACGCCGTTCGCGCGCTGGAGGCGTTTATCGCAGCACCGCGCCCGACACTCGACGCATCCTCGCGTGACAACGCCGTCCTCGCGCTCGAGGCGGTCCGTGCGGCAGAACTCCAGGTTCGCATCGACATGGAAACGGTCCGCGAACGTGTTCGGTCGGAACGCGATCGAGCGGAAGAGATGGCGCGCACCCTCGAAGCCGACCGCACGGCGGCTGCGGAGCGGGCCGCACAGCGCGTCCACCGCCGGGTCCAACTCGAGAACGCCGAGCGAATCTCGAGCGACATCCCGCCGATCCTCGTTGCCCTCGACGTGAGTGTCTCGGAGGCCCAGGTCAAACTGGCCGAGGCCGAACGCGCTCGCGCTGCGAGCTCCGGCGAACTCACCGACCTTCGTACCCGCGAGACCGACCTGCGAACGCGCCTGAGCGCCGTAACCGACGGAGTTCACGGGCTCGAGATGCAGATCTACGAAAAGAAACTCCACCTCGGCAACCTCCTCGAGAGGGCCGCCGACGACATGGCGTTCACCGAACAGGTCCTCGTCGACGAATACGGCCCCGACACTCTCGTTCCAGTGTCGGAGGGCGATCCGGTCCCGTTTGTGCGAGTCGAACAAGAAGCTCGCTTGAAGATCGCCGAGAAGTCGATGGATCAACTCGGCCGAGTGAACCCGCTCGCACTAGAAGAATTCGCGGCGCTCGAACAGCGCCACCAATTCCTCACCGAACAGTTGGCCGACCTCGAGAAGACACGACTCGACCTGATGCAGATCATCGACGAAGTCGACGACCGCATGCAATCGATTTTCATCGACGCCTTCCGCGACACGAAAGCCGCGTTCGACGCGATTTTGCCCGTCTTATTCCCAGGTGGAACGGGTCACCTCACTCTCACCGACCCGGATTCACCATTGACCACCGGAATCGAGGTCAGCGTCAAACCGGCCGGAAAGAAGATCGAGCGCCTGTCGCTGTTGTCGGGCGGTGAGCGCTCGCTCGCTGCGGCGGCCCTACTCGTCGCCATCTTCAAGGCGCGCCCGTCTCCGTTCTACATCCTCGACGAGGTTGAGGCCGCCCTCGATGACGCCAACCTCGGCCGACTTCTCAGCATCTTCGAACAACTTCGCACCTCGTCGCAGTTGATCATCATTACCCACCAGAAACGAACGATGGAAATCGCCGACGCGCTCTACGGCGTATCGATGCGGGACGACGGGGTCAGTGCCGTCGTGGGGCAACGCATCGCATCGAAGGTCGAAGCGTAGGCTCGGCACATGGCGTGGTCCTTATCCAAGGCGTTCACGAACCTTTTTGCGGGGGCGCGTCAGGTCGAGCCCGAGGACTGGGAAAACCTCGAGGACACGTTACTCCAAGCCGATTTCGGCCCGCGTGTGACTGACGAGGTCATTGGGGCTGTCCACGCGATTGCGGACGTGTCCGCGACCCTCGACACCGATGACCTTCGTCGCATCCTCGGCGAAGTCCTTGAAGAACGCCTCGCGGCATTCGATCCGACGCTGTCGTTGGCTTCCGAACCCGGGAAACCCGCCGTCGTGCTGGTCGTCGGCGTCAACGGTGTCGGCAAAACCACGACAATCGGAAAATTAGCAAAGTTCATTGCTACGCGCGGCAAGCGCGTCCTCGTCGGTGCGGCGGACACATTTCGCGCCGCAGCCGTCGAGCAACTAGCCACCTGGGCCGAGCGCGCCGGTGTCGACATCGTTAAACCGCAACAGGACGGTCAAGACCCCGCCGCTGTCGCTTTTCAGACGGTTGAACGCGCTGTCGCCGACGGTCACGAGATTGTCATCATCGACACGGCCGGTCGGCTTCACAACAAGTCCGGGTTGATGGACGAACTCGCCAAGATCAAACGCGTGGTCGAGAAGAACGTTCCGATTTCCGAGGTGCTTCTTGTTCTTGATGCGACGACGGGCCAGAACGGACTCAATCAGGCAGAAGCGTTTCTCGAACAAGCCGGAGTCACGGGTCTGGTTCTCACGAAACTCGACGGAAGCGCACGCGGCGGCTTCGTCTTCGCGGTTCAGGAATTAACCGGCATTCCCGTCAAACTGGTCGGGCAGGGTGAGGGAATCGATGACCTGACGGGATTCACTCCGCACGTGTTTGTCCGCCAGTTGCTCGAGTAACCGCATACTCTTGAGGGCATGAAGCGCGCATTCGATGGACACGAGCCAGTTGTTGCCGATGGCGCATGGATCGCACCCAGCGCGATGGTCGTCGGTCGGGTGACAATCGGTTCGAATGCCTCCGTGTTTTTCGGGGCGGTTCTGCGCGGAGACGTCAATTCGATTTCGCTCGGTGACGGCTCAAACATCCAAGACAACGTCGCGGTGCACTGTGACAACGACAAACCGACGGTCATTGGCAGTGGAGTTTCGATCGGTCACGCCGCCGTGGTTCACGGCTGCACCATCGGCGACGACTGCCTCATCGGAATGAACGCAACGGTGTTGTCGGGAGCGATCATCGGAAACGAATCGCTCATCGCCGCGGGCTCTGTTGTGCTCGAGGGAACGGTGATTCCGCCTCGCTCGCTCGTGGCGGGGGTGCCCGGCAAAGTTCGTCGCGAACTGACCGATGCCGAGGTTGAGGATATCCGTCACAACGGTCGCCACTACCGCGAACTCAGTCTCCAGCACTCGCTCGAAGACTAGTCTGGAGGGGTTATGGCCGTCTTTGGAACCCTCTCCGAGAAACTGACCTCGGCGCTGTCGAGCCTCCGAACAAAGGGAAAACTCAGCGCTGCAGACGTCGACGGAACCGTTCGCGAGATCCGCCGAGCACTTCTCGATGCCGACGTTTCGCTCGAGGTCGTCAAGTCATTTACGGGCAAGATTCGCGATCGTGCGTTGTCAGACGATGTCAACAAAGCGCTCAATCCGGCACAACAGGTCGTTCAGATTGTTAACGAGGAACTCGTCGAAATCCTGGGTGGTGCTCAGTCACAACTGACCTTCGCCAAGTCCCCTCCGACTGTCATCATGTTGGTCGGTCTTCAGGGTTCGGGTAAGACGACGTTTGCGGGCAAACTCGCCAAGTACCTCAAGTCGCAGGGGCACACCCCCGTGCTTGTCGCGTGTGACCTCCAGCGGCCCAACGCTGTGACACAGTTGACGGTTGTCGCGGAACAGGCTGGAGTTCAGATTTTCGCCCCCGAGCCGGGAAACGGCAAGGGGAACCCCGTCTCGGTCGCCAAGAACGGCGTGAAGTACGCGAAGCAAAAGCTTTACGACACGGTCATCATCGATACCGCGGGGCGACTCGGCGTCGACGAGGATCTCATGCGCGAAGCCCGAGCGGTCCGCGACGCCACCGACCCCGACGAGGTCTTGTTCGTTCTCGACGCGATGATCGGTCAAGACGCGGTCATCACGGCCAAGGCCTTCCAGGACGGCGTCGACTTCACGGGGGTCGTCCTGACCAAGCTCGACGGTGACGCTCGAGGTGGTGCCGCACTGTCGGTTCGCGGACTTACGGACCGACCCATCGTTTTCGCCTCGACCGGTGAAAGCCTCGACGCACTGGAGCCCTTTTACCCCGACCGAATGGCGAGTCGAATTCTCGACCTCGGTGACATCCTCACGCTCATCGAACAGGCGCAAAAGAACTTCGACGAAGGCGACGCGAACAAGGTCGCCGAAAAGATTCAGTCGAATACGTTCACACTCCAGGACTTCCTCGAACAGTTACAACAGGTTCGCAAGATGGGGTCGATGAAGGGACTCCTCGGCATGATGCCGGGAGCGGGCAAGATGCGCGAACAGATCGACAACTTCGACGAGAAGGACATCGACCGCACGGAAGCCATCATTCGCTCGATGACGCCCTCGGAGCGCGAGAACCCCAAGGTGCTCAACGGTTCGCGCCGACTTCGCATCGCGAAGGGTTCGGGTATGACTGTTACTGACGTGAACCAACTCGTTATCCGATTCGAATCCGCCGCCAAGATGATGAAGACCGTCGCCAAGGGTGGCACCCCGAACATTCCCGGAATGGGGCCGGTCCCCGGACCTCGTCCCAAGGGGAAGGCCGTCACCGCCAAGAAGAGTTCGCGTTCGGGAAACCCCGCCAAGCGAGCGGCAGAGAACGCGGCGATTCAGTCCGCTCCTGCCGGCGATGGAAACAGTTTCGGCCTCGGTGCTGAAGCGACCCCCGAGGTGAACGACAAAGACATGGAGACCATGCGCCGCCTGCTCGAACGCGGCGGTCTGTGAGCACCGACGGAATCCCGCTGAAGGTTCTCTTAGCCATAATCGGAACCGTCCTCGCGTGGTCCAGCGCTTTCGTTGTCATTCGCGCGGTGTTGCCGGTCTTTGCGCCGGGCGAACTCGCGTTCCTCCGTCAACTCGTGGCTGTCCCGTTACTTGCGGTGTGGATGATCGGGCAGAAATGGCTCTGGCCGACGGTTCGCGAATGGGTGCTCATCGCGATTTTCGGGCTCACCTGGTTTTCGATTTATATCGTCGCGCTCAACACCGCGGAACAGACAATCGATGCGGGGACCGCGTCATTCATCGTCAACATCGGGCCGTTGCTCATCGCCGTCGGGGCGTTCCTGTTCCTCGGCGAGAAACTGTCGCGGAACCTCCTCGCCGGCGCACTTATTGCCCTCGCGGGGGTTGGTTTAATTGCGTGGGGGACATCGTCAAGCGACCGAGTAGACCTCGTCGGATTACTATGGGCGCTCGTTGCGACGGTGACTTACGCTGTCGGTGTACTCAGCCAGAAGCCGGCTCTCACGCGCTTGTCGTCGAACCAGGTGACGTTTCTGGGCGCCGCCATTGCGCTGATTCCGCTGTTCTGGTGGGCGCCGGAAGCATTCGCGCACGCACAGACGGCACCAGCGGAGGCGATAGCGGGAGCCATCTGGCTCGGCGCGATTCCGACCGCTCTGGGCTTCGGGCTCTGGGGATTTGCGCTCAAGAGAATGCCCGCCGGGCGTCTTGGGGTATCTACCTATGTCGTCCCGCCGCTCGTGATTGTCGAGTCCGCGATCCTGCTCGGCGAATGGCCACACCACATCGCCATCGTCGGTGGGTTGATTGCCCTGACGGGTGTGTGGTGGTCCCGCCGATCGTGATTGGCTAACTCAGGGTTTTTCTGGCAGACTAAACACTTGTGTCCATCTCGTAGGACCCTCTAACCCTGCGAAATGGCGTCCTGCTTCCGCATTCGAGCAACCCCACGCTCGAACCGCGGTGCGTCATCGCAAACAAATCTGGAGAAACGTGGCCGTCAAAATCCGCCTTAAGCGCATGGGTAAAATCCATTCGCCGCACTACCGCATTGTCGTCGCTGATTCGCGCACTAAGCGCGACGGGCGTTCGATTGAAGAAATCGGCAAGTATCACCCCACCGAGAACCCCTCGCTGATGGAAATCAATTCCGAGCGCGCGCAGTACTGGTTGTCGGTCGGCGCTCAGCCGAGCCCGCAGGTTCTCGTCATCCTCAAGCTTTCGGGTGACTGGGGCAAATTTAAGGGTGACAAGTCCGCGAAAAACATGATCATCACGAAGGACGCCAAGACGGTCTTTGCCGAGGACTCCTCGAAGAAGTCGGTTATCCGTCCCCGTGTTGAAAAGAAGGTCGAAGAGGTCGCTCCGGCAGCCGCCGAGGTCATCGAAGAGACCACCGAAGCACCCGTCGAGGCCGTCGAATCGGCACCCGAAGCAGCAACAGAAACGGTTGACGCCGTCGTCGAAACTGCTGACGAGGTTGTCGTCGAAGAGGCACCTGCTGCTGAAGAGGCACCTGCTGCTGAAGAGGCACCTGCCGACGAAAAGGCCGAATAAGTCTGATGCTGGCGGCCGCCCTTAAGCACCTTGTCTCGGGAACCGTCGATCACCCGGAGAGCGTCACTGTTGTGGCAAAGAGCACTACGCGTGGCGACCTTCTCGAGGTTTCGGTGCACCCTGACGACCTCGGTCGTGTCATCGGGAAGGGCGGGCGCACAGCAAAGGCCTTGCGCACATTAATCGCGGCAATCGCCGACGGCAAGCGCATTCGCGTCGACATCGTCGACACCGCGGAATAATGACCTCCGCGAAGCGACCCGAATCGGGTCTGCGCGTTGGTCGACTTCTCAAGGCACACGGCCTCAAAGGCGCGATTAAACTCGAGTTGTATACCGATGACCCCGCACTGCGGTTTGTCCCTGGGTCGGTCTACACGCTTCAGGTTCCGGACGAATCGCCCTGGGTTGGCAAGACCGTCACTCTGAAAGAACTCAAGTGGTACAACGACCAGG
>JBEGPO010000052.1:0-4578 GCA_041181465.1 Actinomycetota bacterium
ATTACGCGTGGCAATTGCCCCGTGATAGACTCGACCCTTGTGACGCGGGGTGGAGCAGTTCGGTAGCTCGCCGGGCTCATAACCCGGAGGTCGTAGGTTCAAATCCTGCCCCCGCAACCAAATGAAACGGTCCCGAATTCGTTCGGGGCCGTTTTTGTTGACACAAATCGCTGAGCGATAGGCTCGGAATATGGAGAAACTCAGCGTCGGGTTGGTGCAATTTTCGCCGTCCGATGACGCCGCCGACAACCGTGATGTGTTGCGTGATGCGTTTAGCCACCTCGGCGACGCCGACCTCATCGTTCTTCCCGAATACTCCGCGTGGTTTCACAACAACACCGAGCGTTGGCATGACGGCGCAGAGCCCATCGACGGACCGTTCGTCACCTTTTTAAGAGAACATTCGCGGGAACTCTCGGCGACCATTCTCGCCGGATTACTTGTATCGAACGGCGATAGCATCACGAACACGGTTGTCGCGGTCGATGCCCACGGCGTGGTCGGACGATACGACAAGGTCCACTTGTATGACGCGTTCGGGGCGCTCGAATCGGCGGTCATCACCGCGGGGGACCCCGCCGAATCCCCGTTGGTCGTTGATGTCAACGGATGGGCGGTCGGCGTTCAAACCTGTTACGACCTCCGATTTCCCGAGGTCTCGCGCCGCTTGGTGGATGCGGGAGCAACAGTTCTGGCGGTTCCCGCGGATTGGGTTCCGGGTCCGCGAAAGTCGGAACACTGGCAGACGCTCCTGAGGGCTCGTGCCATCGAGAACGTCTCGTGGGTTGTCGCTGCGAATCACGCGGGGTCTTCTGGAATCGGCGAATCGATGGTCGTCGACCCTCAGGGGGACGTCATCGTCGAGGCCAGTGCGGGCGAAATTGTGTTGGATGTTGTCCTTGATCCCGACGCGGTCCTGGCGGCTCGCCGCTCGAACCCCGCTCTTCGGAACCGTCGCTACGGGGTCGCACCTCTGTAGCTGGGGATAATTCGCCCCTTCCTCACCGCGGTGTGGCACCCTCACTGAATGCGCACTCTTTTCGTCATTACATTCGGGCTACTCCTCGCGGGTTGCTCTGCGGGAGTCCCGCCTGAGAATGATTTGACCGCAGCAGCACCGGCAATCGCGGATACCAGTGTCCTCGTCGCGGATGCCGAGTTGTTGATTGGGGCAACGCTGAAAGATTACATTGAGGTGACGAATCAAATAGTGTCCGGTGATACGCCGGTTTCGGCGATAAATGACCTGACCACTCCCGAGTGGGCAATCGAAGAATCCAACGGATTCGCGGCGCTCACCGCGTTGGGCCAAAACGCAGCGACAGTGTCGATGTCGCGCTGGCAACTCACCGCGATGCGGGGACGACACACAGTGGTTGATGCGCTCGTTTCGGCCTGTCTGGGCAGCGCGACAACACAGTTTCACGTGACCGTTCGATTGATTCCGCGCAACGGCGCTCTAGTCATCGATGAGATTTCACCCTGGGAGGACTCAACATGGTGCACCGTGTCGCCGTCGCTCTGATCGTGGCGTTGGCGGCGACCGCGATGTCTGCCCCCGCGACGGCCGTCTCGTGCAGCGGCGCACAAATTGCTGCGGGGTCGTGTTCAGTTAGTGGTGGCACAACCGACACCGGAGTCGACCTGTGGGGTGACGCGACATCGGGCGGCTCATCAGGGGGCACTGACTCCGACGGGCCGGATGAATGCCCCGTCGTTGTCAACGGGCAGTGTGTGGGTTCGTCGCCACCCAAGGGTGGTGGTGGACCGACGTCCGTCAGCGATCTCGAATCGTTTGAACCGCGGTCACCGCAGCAGTTCGTCGAACCGACGGGATGGGCAATCCGACGGATCCCCGCGAATTTTTGGTCGACCGCGCAGGCCCACGTCGTCTCGGGCAGACTGCTGGACCACCCCGCCCGTGTCAGATTTTCCCCGGTGCTGTATCGGCGTTCCTTTGGAGACGGTTCTCGGCAGACGAGTGAGAGTCCTGGCGAAACCTGGCGGGAGCTCGGCCAGCCACCGTGGACACAAACATCGACTAGCCACTCCTACGCCGAGACGGGAGATGTTCGAGTTCAGCTCGTCGTTTTTTACTCGGCGAAATTTAGGTTCGGTTCTCAGGGCTGGCGGTCTCTTACCGGCCTCGTGAAGGCCAGGGCGAATGACCTCACCGTCAGCGTTCTCGCGGCCGACACGGTGCTCGTTGATCAACCGTGTTCGCGAGGAGCATTCGGATGTCCCTTCGAGTGACAAATGGAAACATTTAGGTAACTTTGGGAAATTCTTAGGAAAAGCGTCCATTCTTGAGGGTATGGAAAACGAGAACGTCCCCACTCCCGCCCCTCGCAAACCTCGCGTTCGCACACCCGCCGTCGTGGTCGAGGCACCGCCCGCCCCTCGCAAACCTCGCGTTCGCACACCCGCCATCGTGGTCGAGGCAGAGCCCGTCATCGAGCCGGAGTCGATTCCCCAGCCGCGCCAGCCATTCCTTGTCGGCGACATGCCCGTCCAAACGGCCGCGGCAATCGCGGTCATTGCTGGATTGATCGGAGGCGGAGTGGGCGTTGCAATCACCGGGTTGAACGGAGCGACGGATCGAACGGTCGTGCAGCCTCACGTCGTCACCATCAACGGGTCCACGGCCACCAGTTTGGCGACCGCCGTCGCGGCGAAGGCCTTGCCGTCCGTTGTCACCATTGAAGTCTCGGGAGCGTCCGCTGCTGGCTCGGGTTCCGGTGTGATTTATTCCGAGAACGGATTCATCATCACCAACAGCCACGTGGTCACGCTCGGAGGTGCGGAAGAGACACCGTCGATTCGCGTGACACTGAGCGACGGACGATTGTTCCCCGCGACCGTCGTCGGCACCGACCAGATTCTCGATATTGCGGTCATCAAAATCGACGCGACGGGGCTCATACCCGTCGTCTTCGGCGACGCGGATTCCATCACGGTGGGGAGCGAGGTCATCGCAATCGGTGCGCCCCTCGGGCTTCAGAACACGGTCACGGACGGCGTCGTTTCGGCCCTCAACCGGTCGATCACCATTTCAAACGAGGGCGACGGATTCAACTTTGACCTTCCGGGTAACGAGCAGTCAGCCCTTGCGCAAGACCTTTCCCTGCCCGTCATTCAAACGGACGCCTCGATCAACCCCGGGAACTCCGGGGGTGCTCTTCTCAACACCCGCGGAGAACTCGTCGGAATCAACGTCGCGATCGCGAGCAGTGGATCGTCCTCCGGTTCCATCGGGGTTGGATTCGCGCTTCCGGCAACACTCGTGAAACGCGTCACGACGGATCTCATCGAGTTCGGTGCGGCGGAACACGGTCGAATAGGTGCGATGGTGAGTGCTGTCGCCACCACGAGCGGAGTGATTGGGGCTACTATTCGCGGTGTCGATCCGGGTTCGCCGGCCGAAGCAGCGGGAATGGCCAAGGGAGACGTCGTCACTATGTTCAACGGGGTTCCGATTAGAGACGAAGTCGACATCACCGCGCAGGTTCGTTCGCTTCGCCCAGGGGACGTGGCGACATTCACCTTTGTTCGAGGCGGGGTTTCTCGCACAGGTTCGGTGACGGTGGGCTCACTCGAGTAGCTCTCGCGCGTACACTAATCGCATGACCTCCGAGAGCCAAACCCCCGGATCAAGTGACGTGCTTGACCGCGAACTCGCGGAACTCCTCGAGAACGATGTCACGGACGACGGAGACCACGACAAATTCTCGCACTATGTCCAGAAGGACAAGATTGTCGAGGCTGCGGTCACAGGCAAGCCCGTTCGTGCTCTCTGTGGCAAGAAATGGCTCCCGAATTCGAACCCGGATCGATTCCCGATTTGCCCAACCTGTAAAGAAATCTACGAGCGATTGCGAGACGAGTAGCCGTTATGGCGGAATCGACCGCGCTGTTTACTGACCGATACGAACTGACCATGATTGACGCCGCCCTGCGCGCCGGTCGTGCAGAACGTCGGTGTGTCTTCGAGGTGTTTTCGCGGCGACTCCATGCCGGTCGTCGATACGGTGTGTTTGCGGGAGTCGGCCGCCTGCTCGATGCGATTGAGTCGTTCCGATTCGATGACGAAATAGTGAGTTGGCTCTCGTCCGAAAAGGTCGTGTCGACCACGGCCCTCGAATATCTGTCGACCTACAGTTTCTCGGGGGATGTCCGCGGGTATCGAGAGGGGGAACTGTTTTTCCCCGGCTCACCCGTGCTCGAAGTCGAGGGCTCGTTCGCCGAAGCGGTGATTCTCGAGACCATCGTGTTGTCGATTCTCAATTACGACAGTGCGGTCGCCACGGCCGCGTCGCGAATGACGACGGCAGCTGACGGCAAACCGTTGATCGAGATGGGCTCGCGCCGAACCTCGGAAGGCAGTGGTGTCGCGGCCGCCCGCGCAGCGTTCATCGCAGGTTTCTCGGCAACGTCCAATCTTGAAGCTGGCCGCACCTGGGGAATCCCGACCCGCGGAACATCCGCACATTCCTTCACGCTGTTGCACGACTCAGAGGAAGAAGCCTTTCGCGCCCAGGTCGACGCTTTCGGCACAGACACCACGCTGCTGATTGACAC